>NZ_ABHH01000027.1:0-28312 GCF_000171855.1 Carnobacterium sp. AT7
CTACAGCGCACAAGGGTACTATAATGTATGCCCGATATAACTTGTTTAGGCAAAGTGATTGGTGGAGGGGTTCCAGTAGGAGCCTATGGTGGCAGAAGAGACATAATGGAACATATTGCACCAGCGGGCAGTGTCTATCAAGCAGGTACCTTATCTGGTAACCCTATTGCGATGTCTGCAGGCATTGCTACATTATCTCAATTAACGGAAAAAGATTATGATCATTTTGAGTCTTTAGGCGATGCATTAGAAAAAGGCATCCTTTCATTAAGTGCTCTATATGATGTTCCTATTACAATCAATCGAGCTGGAAGTATGATAGGGTTATTCTTTAATGACGGACCCGTAACCAACTATGAGCAAAGTAAAGCAAGTGATACACAATTTTTTGCCGATTATTATAAACAAATGATCAATCATGGTATCTTACTACCTCCTTCTCAATTCGAAGGAATTTTCTTATCTACTTCTCATACTATTGAGGACATTGAACAAACCTTAGATGCTATGGAAGCTAGTTTTAAAGCATTGAAAAATTTAGAATAGAAAGACTAAAGGAGTTATTTTCAAATGGAATTTAATGAATATCAAAAGCTAGCCAATCGTACTTTATATGGAAACGAACAAGTCTTGACTAATTGTGCTTTAGGCGTTGCGAGTGAAGCCGGTGAATTGGTTGATTTAGTTAAAAAATATACTTTCCATGGTCATGATTTAGATAAAAAAGAACTAACTAAAGAACTTGGAGACGTTTTATGGTATCTCTCTCAAATTGCGGAATGGGCTGACATTCCTTTTGAAGAAGCAGCAATACAAAATATTGAAAAACTAAAAAAACGTTATCCAGATGGCTTTTCTGAAGAACGCAGTCGTAAGCGAATGGACTAACAAAAAAAGAAACGTTGAATGATGATTATCATTTAACGTTTCTTTTTTTAGTTTTTTTTTCTAAAGAATTAGTTTTTTCGTCTTCATCTAAAGGCAAGTCCTTTTCAGATTTAGAAAAATCAAGTTCATCTTCGGGGTCGATAGCAAATTTACTAAACAACTCATCTAAGCTTGTTTCTGATTTATGAATTAGTCCCATAATCAGCCTCCTTTTTCTTGTATCCTTATAGTAATCCCAAATTTGAAATAAAACAATGTTTTTATATAATTTCCGGCTCAAACTAATATATACATATATATATGTATAAAAGTAGTATTAAAGTGAAAAAAAGTAAATATTTTTAAAATATATTGTATAAATATCCTTTATCTGTTATGATAATTTATAAGTTAAAAGTAGAAGATTGTAGAAAAGAGGAAAAATTATGATAAAGAAATCATTATATTTAGTTGTATTGAGTTTAATTGCTGTTTTTAGTTTTTTTATACCCGTTGAAACAGTATTTGCTGCTGATACGGCATTAGAAGATATTCAAGAAAAAGGAACTTTGGTAATAGGTACGAGTGCTGATTTTCCACCATATGAATTTCACAGTACAGTGAATGGAAAAGATACCATTGTCGGAATGGATATATCAATTGCTCAAAAAATTGCCGAAGATTTAGGAGTCGAATTAAAAATCGAGGATATCGGTTTTGATAGTTTGTTACCGGCATTAGAATCAGAAAAAGTCGATATGGTTATTTCGGGTATGAGCCCTACTGAAGAACGTAAACAAAGTGTGGATTTCTCTGAGGTATATTATACAGGAGGACAAAATATTGTTGTAAGAGAAGCCGACAAAGAAATATATAAAAGTACGGCTGATTTAAAAGGCTTGAAAGTTGGCGTTCAAACAGGTTCTTTACAAGAAACACTCGCTCAAGAGCAAATGCCGGATTCAGAAATATTGAGTTTAACAAAAACGACCGATTTGCTTTTAGCTTTAAAGACAAATAAAGTTGAAGCTGTGCTAATGGAAAAACCTAGTGCAGAAGCATATGTAGGAAATGATAACCAAATCCTAACATTTGATGGTGGATTTCAATTAGAAGAAGGCGAACAAGGTAGTGCAATCGCGTTTAAAAAAGATACACAATCTTTAGTAGCAGCTGTGAATTCTTCTTTAACAGAAATCAGTGAACAAGATTTAATTTCTGATTATCTAGAAGAAGCTGGAACCCATTTACAAGAGGCACAAGGTGGGACAGAAGAAGAATCAGCTGAAAGCAACAGTATTTTGAATTATTGGAATTATTTCTTAAAAGGTACCGGATATACGATTCTTATTTCAGTTGTAAGTGTCTTTTTTGGTTCAATACTAGGGGTAGTTTTATCATTTATGAGAATGAGTAAGAATAAAATCGTCCATTTCGTAGCTACAGCTTATGTTGAATTTGTACGTGGAACGCCAATGATGATCCAAGTAATGTTTATCTATTTTGCTGTTGGTTATTTAGTCAACATTCCAGCATTAGCATCCGGAATCATTGCTGTGTCGTTAAACAGTGCAGCTTACATTTGTGAAATCATCCGTTCTGGTTTAAATTCAGTGCCAAAAGGTCAATCTGAAGCTGCTAGAAGTTTAGGTATGAGTAAAAAAATCGCGATGCGTCAAATCATTTTCCCACAAGCACTTAAAAATATTTGGCCAGCATTAGGAAATGAATTTATCACAGTGATTAAAGAAAGTTCGATTGTCTCAATAATTGGGGTTAGTGATTTAATTTTCCAAACAAGAGTAGTAACATCCGTTTCATATAGAGGAATCGCTCCTTTAGTTGTGACGATGATTATCTACTTTATCTTAACATTTAGTTTAACTAAGTTATTAAATCATTATGAAGGGAAGATGAATCATGATTAAAATAGATCATTTAAAAAAATCGTTTGGCACTAATGAAGTCTTAACAGATATCAATCAAGAAGTAAAAAAAGGTGAAGTAGTGGTTATTATTGGCCCTTCTGGATCAGGAAAAAGTACATTACTTCGTTGTTTAAACTTATTAGAAACACCAACAAGTGGAGAAGTAATTTTTGAAGGAACGGCTTTAACTGGTCTAAATGAAACGAAAATAAATCAATTGCGAGAAAAAATGGGTATGGTTTTTCAAAGTTTTAACTTATTTCCTCATATGACTGTTCTAGAAAATTTGAAAGTTTCTCCTGTAAAAGTAAAAGGACTATCAGATCAAGAAGCAACGGCCAGTGCAATTAAATTATTAGAACAAGTTGGACTATCTGACAAAGCCGATGCTTATCCTGCTAGTTTATCAGGTGGACAACAGCAAAGGGTAGCCATCGCTCGTGCTTTAGCTATGAATCCGGCGGTGATGCTGTTTGATGAACCAACGTCTGCTTTAGATCCTGAAATGGTAGGAGAAGTCTTAAAAGTTATGCAAGATTTAGCTGATGTGGGTATGACCATGGTAGTTGTGACTCATGAAATGGGCTTTGCGAAAGAAGTAGCTGATCGTGTGATTTTTATGGATGGCGGCTATATTGTTGAAGAAGGTAAACCTGAAGAACTATTTAATAACCCGCAACATGAAAGAACTCAAGATTTTTTAGCTAAAATACTGTAATAATTTAGTGTTAAGCTATTTGATCAATAAGAAACGTAAAAAAGGATCTACGCTAAATAAATGGCGTAGATCCTTTTTTTATTAATCACTACATCAGTCACAAGAGGTTTTTAGCCGATAGTCATAGTACTTGGTTCAACATGAACTTTTGTATCAAAAACTTCAAAATCAGCTGCTAATAGAATTTCAACCTGCTCCGTTAATTCGTGGCTTCTTTTAACAGTCATTTCAGGATCGGTTTTTATCACAACATCGACATGGATAATGGTTCCATAGGTTCTGGCCTTAATCGATGCAACTTCTAAAACTTCAGGTAATGTTAGAATGGTTTGTTGGTATTTTTTTAAGTCTTCTTCGTTAAAGCCATCAGACAATTCAAATGCGCTTTCTCTGAAAATTTCAAATGCAGTTTTTAATATAATCAATGAAACAATAATTGCCATTACACTATCAATCCAGGCCATATTAAAATTAGAAGCAAATATGGCTATAGCAGTTGAAAAACTGATTAAACTATCATTGAAAGTATCTTTCGAAGCGGCTTTTAATGCCTGACTTTTTTGTTTTTTTGCTAACTTGCTATTGTACAAATAAACCCCTAGCAAGATAATACTTGAAAATAAGCCAGCATAACCTGCAACTAAATCATGGGAGTTCCTTTCATGAGCAAAAAATGTTCCACTGCAGAGATAAGAACTTCTAGTCC
Source organism: Carnobacterium sp. AT7 (assembly GCF_000171855.1). Taxonomy (NCBI): domain Bacteria; kingdom Bacillati; phylum Bacillota; class Bacilli; order Lactobacillales; family Carnobacteriaceae; genus Carnobacterium; species Carnobacterium sp. AT7. The sequence continues at coordinate 4,220 of NZ_ABHH01000027.1, forward strand.
AACCGCTAACATAATGAAAGAAGTGACCATGCTTGCAACGGTTTCAGCTTTCCAATGGCCATACGGGTGATCGTCATCAGGAGGTCTTCTTGCCAAGCGCAATCCAATAAGGACAGCGATTGAAGCAATGGTATCTGTTGTATTGTTCAATCCATCTGCTCGTAAAGCACTTGAGCCAGAATAGTTAGCAATCGTTAATTTAAGTGTCGCAATAAAAAGATAAGTCACAATACTGAGTACTGCTCCACGCTCAGCAATTTTTAGTTCTTCATAACGATCTTTTATCATCGTCAAAACGTTCGACGTCCCTTCAACTTGAAATTAAGTAATAGAATCTATTTTACCTAAACTTAAGAAGAATAGCAATTAGTTTTCAATTAGATACAAAAAGGCTGAGATTAGGATATTTTGTCCTAACCTCAGCCTTAAGTAACCTTATTTTTCTATTTAAGCAATCCTTCAGTTGTAACAGGTTTTCTCCAAAGACCAAGAATAACAGCTGAAACAATTGTTCCGATGATTAGTGCTACTAAAAATAGGAACCAGTGATTTGAAAGAGCTACAACGAAAATACCACCATGTGGTGCAGGAATTGTAATACCCCATAATTGAGTTAAGCCACCAGCAATCGCTGCTCCAATAACAGAAGAGCCAATTGTGCGAAGAGGATCAGCAGCTGCAAAAGGAATAGCTCCTTCAGTAATAAATGATAGTCCCATTACATAATTTGTAAGAGCCGATTTTCTTTCATCTTCATTAAATTTGTTTTTAAAGAAAGTGCTAGCTAAAGCAATTGCTAGAGGTGGAACCATACCACCGGCCATTACTGCAGCCATCAAAGCACCATCACCAGAATCTGTGAAAATTCCAATTGAAAAGGCATAAGCTGCTTTATTGAAGGGACCACCCATATCAATAGCCATCATTCCACCTAATAACGCACCTAAAATGACTGCGTTAGCTGTACCTAAGTTTTCTAAGAAAGTAATCATTGCAAGATTAATTGTGGCGAAGATAGGTCCAACAATAAAGAACATAAGAGCACCAGTAACTAATAATCCAAGAATTGGGTAGAAGAGAATAGCTTTTAAACCATTAAGTGATTGTGGTAATCCTTTTAAGGCTTTTTTCAAAGCTAGAACTGTATACCCAGCTATGAAACCAGCTGCAAGGCCGCCAAGGAAACCGGCGTTACTATTCACAGCAAGCAATCCACCAACCATACCAGGCATTAGACCAGGGCGATCAGCAATACTCAAAGCAATATAACCAGCTAAAATAGGAATTAAGAAATTAAAGGCGTTCGATCCAACAGTATTCAAGAATAAGAAGAGGGCATTAGAATCACCTAAAAAGCTTTCTACTAAGAAAGAAATAGCCATTAATATTCCGCCACCGATAACAAAAGGTAGCATAGTTGAGATTCCATTCATTAAATCTTTATAGACACGATTAACCCATGAACCAGACTCTTCATTATCAACAGACTCGTCTTTTTGTCCTTCTGATGAGTAGATAGGAGCTTGTTTATTCATAGCTTTAGTAATCAATTCTTCCGTTTTACGAATGCCGTCACTAACTGGACGTTGCAACATTGGTTTTCCATCAAAACGAGCTAATTCAACTTTTTTGTCAGCAGCTATGATAACTCCATCAGCTCTTTTGATATCTTCAGCAGTTAAACGGTTTTTGATACCGTCAGAACCGTTCGTTTCTACTTTAATCTCAACGCCCATTTCAGCGGCTTTTTTCTTTAATGCATCCTCAGCCATGTAAGTGTGCGCAATACCTGTCGGACAAGCCGTTACTGCAATCACAAATGGTTTTTTAACATCTTGATTTAATTTTGGAGCTTTAGTTGCTTCTAGTTCAGCGGCAGCTTCTTTTTCTTGTACGTCTTGAGCAGCTGCAAAAAGTGAGCGAACTTCTTCAGGTGTTTTAGATTCTTTTAAAGATAAAACGAAATCAGGATGGATCAATAGGCGAGATAGGTTTGCCAATGCTTGTAAATGTGTGTCATTTGCGCCTTCTGGAGCCGCAATCATAAAGAATAGGAACGCCGGTTGTCCATCTAAAGAATTGTAATCAACGCCATTTGTACTTTTAGCAAATAAAACAGTTGCTTCATTTACCGCGGTTGTTTTAGCGTGTGGCATTGCAATTCCATCGCCTAAACCTGTAGAAGTAAGTGATTCACGGTGCATAATGCCTTCTTTGAATAGATCAGCATCGTTAATACGGTTATTTGCTTTTAAACTCGCAACCATTTCATCAATAACGCCTTCTTTAGTTGTTGATTTTAAATCCATAATCATGACTTCTTTGATTAATAAATCATTAATATTCATTGTTTTTCCTCCTATTTTATAAAGTTATTTCTGTTAGTATAACTTCTTCTAATAACGCGTCTATTTCAGAACGTGTTGCTAAATCATCAGAAAAAGCTGTTGCACTTCCGGTAGCGACACTTTTTTTGAAAGCTATTAGAGGGTCTTTAGTGTCAACAAGAGCTCCAATGAAACCAGCAATCATAGAATCACCAGCACCGACAGAATTTTTCACGATGCCTTTAGGAACAGTAGCCTGATAAACTTTTTCGCCTGTAAAGAATAAAGCTCCATCACCAGCCATTGAGACGAGTGCATGTTTAGCGCCTAAAGCAACCAGTTTTTTCCCATAAGGGATTGCATCCTCAACGGATTCGAAAGTTGTCCCGAAAAGATCAGCTAACTCATGGTGATTGGGTTTTACTAACAAAGGTTTATGCACTAAAGCGTTCATTAATTCTGTTCCAGTCGTATCAATCACAAAATTGGCTTGTTTTGAAATAACTTTCGCAATCAAATTTTGATAAAAATCTTCCGGCAGAGAAGGAGGTTTGTTTCCAGAGAGAATAACAATATCTTGAGCAGTTAATAAATCGATTTGTTGCATTAATTGCTCAACTTCAGCATTTTCAATTAAGGGACCTTGAGCATTTAATTCTGTTTCAGTGTCAGATTTTAATTTAACATTGATGCGCGTATCTCCTTTAATAGAAACAAATTGAGTATGCACACCTTCTTTTTCTAACCAATCAGAAATGAAATTCCCAGTAAAACCACCTAGAAAACCTAAAGCAGTAGAAGGTTGGCCGATATGGTTTAACACACGAGAAACGTTAATACCTTTACCACCGGGAAGTTTGATATCTCTATCCATGCGATTTAATGCACCTAATTGAACAGCAGAGACATGGACAATGTAGTCAATTGATGGATTTAGCGTTACTGTATAAATCATGATTTTGCCTCCAATATTGTTGTTGTAGTATAATAACTTCCATATTTTTTAGCCGTTAGATGATCTGTAATGATTAATGCATCATCAATATTACAGACTTTTACAAAAGTAACTTTATTAAATTTTGTTTCATCAGCTAAAACATATGCTTTTGAACTGTTCTTAAAAGCCTGTTGTTTGACCGCAGCTTCTTCTGGATCTGGGGTAGTAAACCCATAATCTTTATCAATCCCGTTCATTCCTAAAAAAGCTTTATTGAAGCGATAACGTGATAATTGTTCTATGCTAGTAGTTCCAATGATAGCTTGAGTAGTATTTTTTAACTTTCCGCCAATTAGTAACACGTCATTATTTTGTTCTGAAAGAAGAAGAGCATGTTGCACCGCATTTGTTACGATATGAATACTTTTTTCTTTTAAAAACGGAACCATGAAAAATGTAGTTGATCCTGCATCCAAAAAAATAGTATCTCCATCTTCGACAAAAGAAGCAGCTAATTTTGCGATATTTTTTTTGTTTTGAACGTTTTTGATTGATTTTTCTGTAAGTGTTTGTTCTTTTTCAACAGTGTAAACTCTTTTAGCGCCGCCGTGCACACGTACAAGCTTTCCTTGTTCTTCCAATAAAGCTAAATCACGTCGAATAGTGGACTCTGAACAATTCATTTCTAACATGAGTTCTTGGGACTTGATCACTCCATAATGATTTAATTTTTCTATTATGAAGTTGTATCGTTCTTCAGTAATCATTTTATCCCTCCAATATCGTTACTTTACCACCAAAAACAGTCAAAAGCAATCAAATATAAACCGATTTCATGATTTTTTAATCGCTTTATTTTAAAAAATAACAAACCTTAAAGTAATGGGTGACGTATACCAGATAGTCTTATAAAAACAGTTGTTCTTTCCATTAGTGTAAAAAGATAGTAGACCAATTTTAATTTCCGTAAATAAATTAGTTGGAATTTAAGGAATTGATTATACAAAAATAGGAAAGAAATCAACATGATTTCTTTCCTATTCTGCATTTTTGATATTAACGTTCTATTACTTCAATAGATTCGATTTTAACTTCTTTCAAAGGTTTCCCAAGCGAATCCGTTTTAACGTTACTTATCTCATCAACAACATTCATGCCTTCAATTACTTGCCCAAAAACGGTGTAATTTTGGTCCAGGGAAGGATAACCGCCAGATGCATAAGCCTCCATTATTTTAGTTGGTGTAGTTGATGGATTCGCCAATTTACTGACATCTGATGGGTTTTGAACGATATAAAATTGGCTTCCTATTGAAACAGGTGCATTTGTTTTAGCCATAGCAAGGGCTCCACGGATATGGAATAATTGAGACGAAATTTCTGTTTCAAACGGTTCACCCCAAATACTTTCGCCGCCAGTACCGTCTCCTTTGGGATCACCACCTTGAATCATAAAGTTTGATAAGATACGGTGAAAAGTCGTCTCATCATAATAGCCATCTTTGCTATGAGTAATAAAATTTTCAACGGCTTTTGGCGCTAAATCTGGGAAGACTTTAGCTCGTATTGTACCAAATGTAGTGGCGATTTTAATTTCTATCTCATTTTCGTTCACTTCTTTAGTTAACTGAGGAAAATCAATATTTTCTTCAGCTAGATCTGTTGATTGAGTCAGTGAGCTTGCTGGGGAAAACATTGTTGTGAAGCTTGCTCCGGTACTCTGTGACAACGAGTGGACTCCGAAAATCATTAGCCCTATTGCAATCATGAACAAGGTAATTCCAATAATATAGCTTTTCTTTCTTTTCACATTACACGTCCTTATAATATTTAAGCGAACTCGCTTAAGAATAAAAAAGTTCCCTGTAAATTATACTACAAATGAGAAAAGAATTAAATAGTTAAAATGAAATGATGGAACAATGAGTGTAATTGAAAAAAACAGGCTGTTTTTTTGTTTTATCCGTAAGAAAAGTGACAATATCCTCATTTAAAATAGACAAATACATAAAATAAACGTACAATAGATAATGGACTAAAATTGGGTATACTGAGCGTATTTCATTTTTAGAGGATATGTGATAATTGGCTTTCTTGTTTACATCTTGGAACAAATGTAATATTAAGATGATGCGCCAGATCCATTGTGTAACCTAGAAAATAACTAAATCTCATACACTTAAAAATGAGGAGGAAAATAAAAATGTCAATGTTTTTAGATCAAGTAACAATCAATGTAAAAGCTGGTGATGGTGGTAACGGAATGGTTGCTTTCCGTCGCGAAAAATTCGTACCAGATGGTGGCCCTGCTGGTGGAGATGGTGGTAAAGGTGGAGATGTCGTTTTTATCGTAGACGAAGGTTTACGTACATTAATGGATTTTCGATTTAACCGTCATTTTAAAGCAGAGCACGGTGAAAATGGCATGAGTAAAAACATGCATGGCCGAGGAGCAGGGGACAACGTTATTAAAGTTCCGCCTGGCACAACTATTAAAGAAGCAGAAACTGGAAAACTTTTAGGCGATTTAGTGCATCATGGACACAGTCTTGTTGTTGCTAAAGGTGGTCGAGGTGGTCGAGGCAATAGCCGTTTCGCTACTCCTAGAAATCCAGCTCCAGAAATCGCCGAAAACGGTGAACCAGGAGAAGAATATAAAATTGATATGGAATTAAAGGTATTAGCTGATGTAGGTTTAGTTGGTTTCCCATCTGTTGGAAAATCGACTATCCTTTCAGTCGTATCTGCTGCTCGTCCTAAAATTGGCGCTTATCATTTTACAACATTAGTACCAAATTTAGGAATGGTTCAAACGCCAGACGGACGTAGTTTTGTTATGGCCGACTTGCCTGGCTTAATTGAAGGAGCTTCACAAGGAATCGGTCTGGGAACACAATTTTTGCGTCATATTGAACGCACTCGTGTAATCTTACATGTTATAGATATGAGTGGAAGTGAAGGCCGCGATCCATTTGATGATTACGTAGCTATCAATAAAGAATTGGAAACACACAATCTTCGTTTGATGGAGCGTCCTCAAATTATTGTTGCCAATAAAATGGACATGCCTGAAGCAGAAGAAAATTTAATTTCGTTTAAAGAAAAATTACAAGCGCTAAAAAAAGACGAATACGAAGAAGATCTTCAAATTTTTGCTATCTCAGCTATCACACATCAAGGAACACAAAACTTATTGAATGCTACAGCTGATGTGCTAGATGTAACTTCAGAGTTTCCGTTATATGAATTGGATCAAGAAGAAGATACTGTTTTATATAAACATACTGCTGAAGAAAAAGGATACGAAATTACAAGAGACCCTGATGCTACATGGGTATTGAGTGGAGAGAAACTTGAAAAATTATTCAAGATGACGAACTTTGATCATGATGCATCTGTCTTAAGATTTGCCCGTCAATTAAGAACGATGGGAATAGACGAAGAAATGCGCGTACGTGGCGCTAAAGATGGCGACTTAGTCCGCATCATGAAATACGAATTTGAATTTGTTGAATAGAGAGTAATTTAGCCAAGCAATCAACTCATCGATTGCTTGGCTTTTTTTTATTTATCCCATTATCGCTTATTTGGGAAATATTTGTTAAAATATAGAGCATAGATGAATACGGTTTTTTTTATCGTACGATTGATACTTAAACGGTTAGGATAGGATGAAATGGAATTATTATTTTTAGGAACAGGTGCAGGTGTTCCGGCTAAACATCGGAATGTAACCAGTATTGCTTTAAAATTATTGGAAGAACGCAACACAATTTGGCTTTTTGATTGTGGAGAAGCGACACAACAACAAATACTGCACACGACTTTAAAACCGCGTAAAGTAGACAAGATTTTTATTACTCATTTACATGGAGATCACATTTTTGGATTGCCTGGTTTTTTAAGCAGTCGCTCTTTTCAAGGTGGGGACGGACCGTTGACCATCTATGGCCCTGTTGGCATTAAAAATTATGTGCTAACTTGCCTAAAAACATCTGGAACAGCGTTAAAGTATTCTTTAAACTTTCACGAAATAGTAGAAGATGGGATTCTATTTGAAGACTCACACTTTAAGGTAAGTTGTGGTAAGTTAAAACACGGCATCCAATCTTTTGGTTACCGGATTGAAGAAGCTGATCATCAAGGAATGTTGCAAGCAGATAAGTTAAAAGAAGCTGGAATACCTTTTGGTCCGTTATTTGGAAAGCTAAAACAAGGAAAAACGATTACCCTAGAAGACGGACGAGTATTCAATGGACAAGATTTTATTGGAGAAACTCAAAAAGGCCGAATTGTTACCATTCTTGGCGACACAAAAAAAACAGAAAACAATGTATTGCTTGCTAAAAATGCCTCAGTTTTAGTACATGAAAGTACATTTGATGGTGCGAATCAAAAAATGGCAAGAGATTATAACCATTCTACCAATATAGATGCGGCGCAAGTAGCTAAAGAAGCGGGTGTCGACAAGTTATTGTTAACCCATATTAGTGCTCGTTATTTAGGTAAAGATGTTTATTTATTAGAAAAAGAAGCTAAAAAAGTTTTCCCGAATACGCGAATTGTAAATGATTTTGATGAAATCGATATCCCGCTTATTAGAACGGATAAATAAATCAACTAAAGGAGCTTATTATGAAAAATTTCGATACACTTAATGATAAAGTAGTTTTTATTACTGGTGCTTCAACTGGTTTAGGAGAAAAAATAGCTTATGAAGCTGCAAAAAAAGGTGCTGTGGTAATAGTCAGTGCTAGAAGAGAAGACATGCTTTTAAAAGTCAAGGCGACTTGTGAAGAACATTCAGGTAAAAAAGCCTATGCATTTTCTTTAGACGTTTCAGATCCTGAACAAGTCAAAAAAGTAATCGAAGAAATCTATCAAACAGTTGGTGTTGTAGATGTGCTTGTAAATAATGCAGGTTTTGGACACTTTGAAGAAGCGTTAACCTTTGATATGGATCTAGCTGAAAGAATGTTTCGTGTAAATGTGTTAGGTTTAATGTATGTGACTCAACTAGTTGCTATTGAAATGGCTGAAAGACGCCAAGGTCATATTATCAATATTGCTTCTCAAGCTGGGAAAATGGCTACACCAAAATCAACCATTTATTCTGCAAGCAAATTTGCAGTAATTGGCTATTCAAATGCTTTGCGTTTGGAACTAAAACCATTGAATATTTTTGTGACAACTGTAAATCCAGGACCTATTGAAACAAACTTTTTTGATATCGCTGACGAAAGCGGAACTTATTTAGACAAAGTGGGTCGTTATGTATTAAATGCTGAAGATGTAGCTAATCGTATCGTTGCTTTAATGGGCACCTCTAGAAGAGAATTAAATCTGCCTGCATTGCTAGAAGTTGCTGGGAAGTTTTATACGATTTTTCCTCGAATTGGCGATTATTTGGCGGGTAACTTGTTTAATAATAAATAACAGGGTTAAGCATTTCCGTAGTGTTCATTAGTAAGTGTGTGTTAAAATAGCACTGTTAAAGAGGGAAAAAATAATTCATAGTGAAAGGAGATTCTTAAGTTATGAAAAAACAATGGGGGACGATAGCAGCCATCATTCTTATTGTCATCGTAGCATTCTTTGCTGTTATAAATGTTGATTCAGTTCCAGTTAATTTTGGTTTTACTGTAGTAGCTTGGCCTTTAATCATGATTATTCTAGGTTCTTTATTAATTGGTGCTTTAGCAACTGTTCTAATGTCTATTGGTACTACGTATAAAAATAAAAAAGATTTAAAGCAAGGAAAAAAAGACTTAGAGAATGCTGAAAAGAGAAAAGAAGAAGCAATAGCACAAACTCGAGCAGAATATGATGAAAAACTTACTCAAAAAGATCTTGTTATCAGTGAACAGACAGATAAAATTAACAGCTTAGAAAAAGAATTGATTAGTCGGATGACTCAATCGACTGTTAACTCTGCTAACCAACAAAATCCATCATTATAAATTCAAAAAAAAGAAGAACAAACTTTAAGGGTTTATTCTTCTTTTTTATTTAGAATGTATTCGTTTTCTTAATAGCCACAATTATTTTTCAATCTGGCAATCTAGTTTGCAAAACTAGATTGTCTAGTGCTTGCTATTGTGTTAAACTATTATTAATAGAAATGGAATAAAAGGTGATCATATGCATAAAGTTGAAGAAGATTTATTAATTTGGTCTAATGAAATAAGCCAGTATACTTTCCCCAGATGGGAAGAACTACCTGATTTTGATCTGTATATGGATCAAGTCTTAAATTTGATTGAACGCTATTTGTCTATTTTTAAAGTAAATGATCAAAAACAAATTCTCACTTCTTCTATGATTAATAATTATGTTAAGCTGGGATTGATTCCTCCTCCGGTTAAGAAAAAATACACTAAGAGGCATTTAGCATATTTGATTGCTATTTCAATTTTAAAACAAGTGATGACTATTTCGGAAGTAAGAGAGGGAATTCTGCATCAAGCTGCAATAAGTGGCATTAGAGAGGCTTATGACTTGTTTTGTACGGAGCAAGAGTATGCTTTAAGAGCTATTGCTTCTCATGTAAAACAAGTAGATAGGAAACCCTTGCTGCCAGATGATACAGATACGTCAACTTTTATCGTTCGAACGGCTACCATAGCAGTTGCTACAAAAATTGTGACTGAAAAAGTTCTCTCTCTAGTAGAACAACAAAAGGAAGACAAGGAAAAAGAAAAGAAAAGAACTAAAATCAAAAAGTTGGAGGAATAAACATGAACACACAAAAAATAGGGTTTTTAGTTGATTCGGGATCGGACGTTCCTCTAGAAACAATTGAAAAAGCAAACATTAAGGTAATTCCTTTAAAAATCATCTATTCAGATAAAGAATATACTGATAAAGTAGATATCCATGCACAAGATGTTTATGATCGTTTAGATCAAGAGATTCCTAAAACATCTTTGCCAAGTGGTGAAGTGATAAGTGAAATGTTACAGGAATTTAAAAATGAAGGCTATGAAAAAGTGATTGCCATCACCATTTCAAGTGGATTAAGCGGAACGAATAATATGGTGCGTTTAATGGCTGAAAATGTTGATGATTTAGAAGTATTCACGTTAGATACTAAAAACATTGGTATCGGTAGCGGCTTTTTAGCGATCAAAGCTACTGATTATGTTGAAAAAGGTTTAGCATGGGAAGTTATCAAAGAAAAATTACTAGATGACGTTAAGAAATCTAAAATCTTTTTCCATGTTCCAACATTAGAGTATTTACAAAAAGGTGGTCGTATTGGGTTAGTATCCTCTATCCTTGGGAATGTTTTAAACTTAAAACCCGTTATTTCTTGTAATGAGAATGGCATTTACCACACGGTTGCAAAAGTGCGCGGCAATAAAAAGAGTATTCAAAGAGCGATTAATTTAGCTTCTGAGTTTGCTGGTAATGCAAAAAAATACCATTTAGCGATTGCTTTTGGTGGGAAAACAGCTGAAGTTCAAGTAGATGATATTCGAGTTGAACTTAAAAAGAAATTGCCGAATTTTATTAAAATCTATGAAGATCAAGTCAGTCCAGCTTTAGGAGTTCATACGGGTCCAGGATTGATTGGAATAGGCGTTCAAATTATTGAAGATTAATGATTGTCTATAGCAGAAAAAAGAGAGATTGGAACGCTAATTGTTCCAGTCTTTTTTGTGTGTAAACAGTTATCCGTTTTGATAAGCAATCACCTATTTTTTATTTTGGCTAATAGTGTAAGAGGAATTAAAGCTATAACTACAGGTCTAATTTTGATATAATGATACAGTTAGGAGTGATAGAATTTGTTGAAATCACGTACAAAATGGAAATTAAATGAACCCATAGTTGATCATGAAAAAGTAACGGACTTAAGCAAAGCCTTAAGCTTATCTCCTTTATTTATTGAATTATGTTTACAAAGAGGGCTTGATTCTAAAGAAAAAATCGAGCAGTTTATCCAACCCGATGAAACATGGATTTATGATCCTTACTTGATGCATGACATGGAGCGTGCGGTATCTCGGATTACCGAAGCCGTTGAGCAAGGGGAACAAATCACTATTTATGGCGATTACGATGCAGGTGCGATACGTTCATAAGTGAAAAGCTTGTGCCCATGTTGTTAGTAAACTAAAAACATGGAGAACTGATTAATTGAAAGCTGGAATGAGAGAGTAACGACTTGAAACGGCTTCCCTAATCCTCCGATATGCGTTTAAATAGGTGAAAATTTAATCGTATAAAGCTCGGTGAAGTCAGCTGAAAAAAGCCGTAAATAAGACAAGTTCTTATACGAAAAAGATCCAGAGGTGGATCTCGCTTTTGATAGGCTGGGGGTCTTATAAACGATCTATGGTTAGAATGTTCCTAAAAGGAGCTGACGAATCTTCGAATGTACGAGTCGATACGTAAATGGTGTAGAAATGCACTACTGAGATTGCGCCAAAAGCTAATCTTATTGCATGTGGTAGAGTAAAAATCTGACGTTATGAAATACCCTATCATCTTACAGGGATGATCCAGTGCAACGGCCCATAGAAGAAACCTAAGGATCTATAGAACAAGATAAGTTAATCGGAACGTATGAAACTTAGGATGTGGATGTTTTTACCGACAAATGAAACAGTTTAGACGAAAATCTCGTAAGAGTACAATAAGCTAATTTACCTAAGTGAAAGTAGAGCCATAGTACCAATGAAGCTGTGATAACAAGCAGTTGAGGGAGGGGCTCAAGTCGTTTTATGAAGCAATTTATAGAACGATGGAACGCCGTGTGAGGTGAAAGTCTCACGCACGGTGTGGAGTGGGGGAAAATCTGGCGATTGCTTCAAAAGATTACCTATCACTATATGGTGTCACAAGTACGGCCGTTTTAAAAGAAACAATTGAAATGATAGGCGGAGAAGTTAACTACTACATTCCCAATCGTTTTACAGATGGATATGGACCGAATACAGCAGCTTTTGAACGCTTAATTGAACAAGGCACGCAACTTATTTTAACGTGCGACAACGGTGTTTCTGGACACACTGCGATTGACCGGGCAAAAAGTTTAGGAATAGATGTTATCATTACAGATCACCATGAGTTGCCAGACACATTGCCTGATGCCTATGCAGTGATCCATCCAAGGCATCCAAAAGGTTCTTATCCTTTTGGAGAACTAGCGGGTGTTGGCGTAGCCTTCAAACTAGCAACGGCTTTATTAGGCGAAATACCGATTGAGTTATTGGACTTGGTCGCATTAGGTACGATAGCCGACCTCGTTTTATTAACCAATGAAAATAGAGCTCTAGTAAAGCAAGGGTTATTGGTTTTAAAAAATACTCAACGGATGGGGTTAACAGCCTTATTCAAATCAGCAAAAATCAAACGAGAAGAAATTGATGAAGAAACTATTGGCTTTATCATAGCACCGCGTTTGAACGCAGTAGGACGTTTAGGCGATGCAGCTCCTGCTGTGGAATTATTGACGACCTTTGATGATGAAACAGCCCTTGCTTTAGCACAATTGGTACAAGAAAAAAACACTGAGCGGCAAGCATATGTTTCTACAATAACCAATGAAGCTTTTGAGATGATTGAAAAATTGCCTACAGCTTCTGACGTATACGTTTTAGCAAAAGAAGGTTGGCATGAAGGTGTGTTAGGAATTGTTGCGAGTAAAATCGTGGGCAAAACTGGCAAACCAACTCTTGTTATGACTATTGATAACGCTAAAGGTCTAGCAAAAGGGTCTGGCAGAAGTATAGCAGCCTTTCATTTGTATAACGCCTTGGATAGTGTCCGTCAACTGACCACTACTTTTGGTGGACACCATATGGCTGCTGGATTAACTGTTCCTATAGAAAATATTGCGCTGATTCAAGATAACCTAAATCACTATGCTGCTGAAACAGGGCTTTCAGAAGAATTAGGTGAAGAAATACAAGTAGATGGTCAACTGAAGATTCAAGAAGCTACGGTAGAAGTTGTTGAAGAACTAAATCGATTGGCTCCTTTTGGAACAGATAATCTTAAACCTCTATTTCTCTTCAAAAATGTAGAGTCGCAGGATGTGCGCCGTATTGGTGGCGATCAAGCTCATTTAAAAATGAAACTTGTTGAAGATAATGCTTTTCTAGATGTTATTGGCTTTCAATTTGGTTCTGTTGCGGATGAAATAGGCTTATATTCAGATGTTTCTGTTGTTGGAAAGCTAGCCATAAATGAATGGAATGGGTCACGCAAAACACAGTTGATGTTAGAAGATTTAGCTATTGAAGGTGTGCAAGTTTTCGATTCAAGAAGCACGCAAATTCCTGCAGCATTATGCAATACAGAACAAGCTGATTTCATCTTTTTTGATCAACTAAATTTTGAAAAATATGGTCATCTTTTACCAGATACTAGCTTTAGTCATCATTTGACGGACGGAGCAGCAATTGATCAGTTTGAGATGAAAACCACTCAATTAATTTTTGTGGACTGCCCTTCTGATAGTGAATGGGTCAAAGAATTACTAATTGCAAATCATCCGGAAAAAATTATTGCTTGTTTTTATAGCCGTGAAGAGTTGTATTTAAACGGAATCCCTAATCGAAATCAATTTGGACAGGTTTTTAAATATATAGCTACACATGTTGATATTGATGTTCGAAATAAACTAACTTTATTAGCAACACATTTGAAAATAAAAGAAAATAACTTAATTTTTATTATTTCAGTGTTTTTAGAGATAGGATTTGTTACAATAACAGATGGCGTTATGAATGTCGTTAAAGATGTTCAGAAAAAAGAGTTAGAACAAACAACAACTTATAAAAAACGACTAAAACAAATTGAATCAGAAAACTTTTTTGTTTACAGTCACTTTTCTGAGTTGGAAAGTTGGATGAAACAACAAGCAAATGCAACCCTTTAAAATTGAATGGAGGAAAAGTTTCAATGGATTTAAAAAAATATATTGCTGATGTCCCAGATTTCCCGGAAAAAGGCATCGTCTTTCGTGACATTTCACCTTTAATGGCTGATGGAGAAGCTTACCGCTTTGCCACAAATGAAATTGTAAAATATGCAAAAGATAAAGGCGTGGAAATGATTGTTGGACCTGAAGCACGTGGATTTATTGTAGGATGTCCTGTAGCTTATGAAATGGGTATTGGATTTGCACCAGCACGTAAAAAAGGCAAATTGCCTCGCGAAACAATCGAAGTAACGTATGGTTTAGAATATGGAAAAGATACGTTACAGATCCATCAAGATGCTATTAAACCTGGGCAAAAAGTTCTTGTTTGTGATGACTTATTGGCAACAGGTGGCACGATTGCTGCAACGATTGAATTAATTGAAAAATTAGGTGGAGAAGTTGTTGGTACGGCTTTTCTAGTTGAATTAAAAGATTTAAATGGACGTGACAAAATCAAAGGTTATGACATCTTAGCTTTAATGGAGTACTAATAAGCTTCTTTGTCTGTCACATCGAAATAAAAAAACTCTAGAAATTGATTTTTCTAGAGTTTTTTAGTGTGTTCTTCGTTTATTTGCGTAAGTTAGTTTTAGCATCACAACTGATATTACAATGACAATAAGAGGAGCGTGTAAGATGCAATCGACCAGTCTTGACCAGACCTTATTTCACTTAACTTTATGCAAAGGAATCGGTGCTACAAGCCGTATCCGGATGCTTTCATCTTTGATGGATAGCCCTCATTTATCTGCATATGAGTTAGCATTTTGTGCTCAATTAAATGCTGCAAATACTAGATTGTTTATGGATAGTTATGCGGCTGTTGATCGAGCAGTAGCTTTGAATGAGTACAAGAAGAGACACATCAAATGGGTCTCCATTTTAGATCAAAGCTATCCAGAATATTTAAAGCACATTTACAATCCGCCGGCTCTATTGTTTTATCAAGGCGATCTTACTTTGCTGAATCAAAAATTATTAGCTATTGTAGGGTCGCGTTTAACGAGTTCCTATGGCGAAAAAGCTTTAACTATTTTGTTGCCAGAATTGATTACTAACGGTATTACTACTGTAAGTGGTTTAGCCAAAGGAATCGACCGTCTAGTTCATGAAAAGACAATTGAACTAGGCGGTCGGACAATTGCTATTATTGGGACGGGGCTAGATCAGTTTTATCCTTTTGAAAACGAGAAATTACAAAAGGAAATTGCTAAGAATCACTTGCTTATCTCAGAATATCCATTAGGAACGAAGCCTTTAAAACAACATTTTCCTATGCGGAATCGCATAATTGCTGGCCTTTCGTTAGGTACACTAGTCATTGAAGCTAAGTATCGTAGTGGCAGTTTAATTACGGCAAACATAGCACTTCAAGAAGGACGCGAGGTTTTTGCCGTACCTGGAAACATTACGAACCCTTATTCAGAAGGGACGAATGATTTAATTTTACATGGAGCAAAATGTGTCTTGACGGCTGATCATATTTTAGAAGAGTTCACCAAGTAAAAGACTTGGAAAAATCAACTTCAAAAAAACAGTTAAACTGTTTTTTTGAAGTTTTTTTCGTAGTGTAAATATAAATGGCTTAAGGACGGAAAAGTAAAGGGTTTCAAGGGGAATTTCTGTTGTTTTCCTTCTATTATATGGTGTTTTTTAAACGAAAAGTAAATAAGGGTAGTTGACAAAGTACCTAAAGATGGCATAAGATGATAAACGATTTCTATTACCGATTAGAAAATGATTGAACTAGTAAAAAATACGCTCATTTGAGAGGAGCATTTCATTGGCATATAAATACCTGGTGATTGTTGAATCACCTGCTAAAGCAAAAACAATTGAAAAATATTTAGGTCGAAATTATAAAGTGGTGGCTAGTCTCGGACATATTCGCGATCTTCCAAAGAGTCGTATGGCCGTTGACGTGGAAAATAATTACCAACCTGAGTACATTTCTATTAGAGGTAAAGGTCCTTTAATCAAGGAATTAAAAAAATATGCAAAAAAAGCTGAAAAAGTTTTTCTCGCAGCTGACCCGGATAGAGAAGGGGAAGCTATTGCTTGGCATTTGAGTTTTTTATTAGGATTGGATGTAACAGACAAAAATCGTGTTGTATTTAATGAAATTACTAAAGAAGCAGTTAAAAACGCATTTAAAGAACCGCGTTCTATTGATATGGATTTAGTGAATTCACAACAAGCTCGAAGAATATTGGATCGACTTGTAGGGTACACTATCAGTCCTATTTTATGGAAGAAAGTTAAAAAAGGATTAAGTGCCGGAAGAGTCCAATCGGTTGCGTTAAAATTGATCTGTGAACGAGAAGAAGAAATCAATCAATTCAAACCTGAAGAATATTGGTCAATCGGAGCCAATTTCAAAAAAGACAAAAAGAAATTCAAAGCAAATTTTTACGGCATAAAAGGAAAGAAAAAAGCTTTGGGTACTGCAGAAGATGTCCAAAAAATTATCAAAGAATTGGATGGCGACCAATTTGAAGTGATGTCTGTTACGAAAAAAGAAAGAATTAGAAACCCAGCGCTGCCATTTAAGACAAGTAGTTTACAACAAGAAGCTGCCAGAAAATTAAATTTCAGAACCCGTAAAACGATGATGGTTGCTCAACAACTTTATGAAGGCATCTCATTAGGTCGAGGTGGCACTGTTGGTTTGATCACTTATATGAGGACCGATTCTACTCGAATCGCTCTTTCTGCTAAAAATGAAGTAGCTGAATACATCATTAAGGAGTTTGGAGCAGACTATGCTGCTTCTAAACCGCGGACAGGTAAAAAAGCGGAAGGCGACCAAGATGCACATGAAGGTATTCGCCCATCGAGTGTGTTGCGGACACCAAAAGAAATAGAAAAGTATCTGACAAAAGATCAATACAAATTATATAATCTTATCTGGTCAAGGTTGGTAGCTAGCCAAATGACACCTGCCATATTCGACACGATAAAAGTTGATATTGCTCAAAAGGATATTTATTTTAGAGCAAATGGATCTACCATCAAATTCCCTGGTTATCAAAAAGTATATATCGAAGGAAATGATGAAGGTAAAGAAGACAAAGAAAATATTTTGCCTGTTATGGAAAAAGGCGACAATGTTAAATCTATTGATATTGAACCTAAACAACATTTCACGCAGCCACCTGCTCGTTTTTCAGAATCGACATTGATTCGCGTATTGGAAGAAAATGGTGTAGGTCGTCCTTCCACTTATGCACCCACTTTAGAAACTATTCAACGGCGGTATTACGTTAAACTACAAAACAAACGTTTTGAAGTGACTGAATTAGGTGGTATCGTCAATGGACTAATCAATGAATTCTTCCCTCATATCGTGGATGTCCACTTTACAGCAGATATGGAAAAGGATTTAGATGAAGTTGAAGAAGGCAACAAAGAATGGGAAAAAGTTATTGATCAATTCTATAAGCCATTTGCGATTGAAGTCGAAAAAGCTGAAGAAAATATGGAAAAAATTCAAATCAAAGATGAACCTGCTGGATTTGATTGTGAACTTTGCGGTCATCCTATGGTGATCAAATTGGGCCGTTATGGAAAGTTCTATGCATGTAGTAATTTCCCAGATTGCCGAAATACAAAACCAATCGTGAAAGAAATAGGTGTAACTTGCCCAGTATGTGGTGAAGGCCATGTTATTGAACGAAAATCAAAGAAAAACCGTCTATTCTATGGTTGTGATCGTTACCCAACTTGCGAATTTGTTTCATGGGATAAACCTGTAGGACGCAATTGTCCGAAATGTGATCATTATTTAGTAGAGAAAAAAGCAAAAGGCAGCAAACAAGTCGTGTGTAGCCATTGCGATTACAAAGAAGAAGTCCAAAAATAAGTTGAACTAAACTTGATCGAAAAACTAGTGAAGTTTAAGGGGTAATCCTCTTACTTAGCTAGTTTTTTTATTTTGGAGTCACTAGGAACACTCGTATTGTTGGGTATTCAATAACATTTGTTTGAAAATAACTAAATTGTTTTAAAATTCAATTAATTTAGATCTTAATCGATTGTAATCTAAAATTTTGTATGATAAAGTAGCTTTGTTGTAAGAGTGGAGGGATGCTTTTTGGTGGATCAAACAGCTAAAACGATCTTTTTGCAGTATTTGATTACCGAAAGACATTATTCTGAGCTGACTAAGAAAGCTTATGAAGAAGATATCACTCATTTTGAAAGCTTTTTAAATCAAACGGGTGATACGAATTTTAGTAATGTAACACTGCAAGATGTGCGCATCTATTTAGGTGAATTAAATGAACAAGGATTAAGTCGAAATAGCATTTCAAGAAAAATTTCAAGTATGCGAGCATTTTATCAATTTCTATTGAAAAACCAACTAGTTGAAGACAATCCGTTTTCTTATATTCATTTGAAAAAGAAAACGCTTCGCTTGCCTAAGTTTTTTTATGAAAAAGAAATGGATGCTCTTTTTGAAGCTGTAAAGGGTGAAAAACCGCTAGATTTTAGGAATGAAGCGATTTTAGAAATTCTTTATGGAACCGGTATTCGTGTAAGCGAATGTAGCGGTATTCAGTTAAAAGACATCGATTTCGATTTAAGTGTCTTATTGATTCACGGAAAAGGCAATAAAGAACGGTATGTTCCTTTTGGTCATTATGCTGCCGTAGCTATGCGCGATTACATGGAGAAGAGTCGCACGCCATTGATGGCAAAATACAAAAAGAGTCACGACTTATTATTTGTGAACCATCACGGGGATCCAATTACTTCGACTGGAATCGAATATGTCTTAAATCAAGTTATAAAAAAAAGCAGTTTAACCTCTGATATTCATCCGCATATGTTGCGTCATTCATTTGCGACACATTTATTAAACAATGGTGCAGATATGCGAACGGTCCAAGAATTATTAGGCCATGCCAGTTTATCTTCGACTCAAATCTATGCTCACGTAACCAAAGAACGTCTTCAAAAAAATTATCGCCAATTTCATCCAAGAGCTTAACAATTGGATAATTGACTGGAGGAAAAAACAATGACAGAATTTCATGCAACGACTATTTTTGCTATTCAGCACGATGGCAAATGTGCAATGGCTGGAGATGGTCAAGTAACAATGGGTGAACAAGTGATCATGAAAGGTACTGCTCGAAAAGTACGCCGCATTTATAATGATGAAGTGCTCGTTGGATTTGCCGGAAGTGTCGCTGACGCGTTTACTTTAGAAGAAAAATTTGAAGCTAAATTACATGAATACAAAGGTAACCTAACGCGTGCAGCTGTCGAATTAGCTCAAGAATGGCGTTCAGACCGTGCAATGCAAAAGTTGGAAGCTTTGCTCATCGTTATGAATAAAGAAGAAATGTTAATGGTCTCTGGTGGTGGAGAAGTAATCCAGCCTGATGACGGAATATTGGCTATCGGTTCAGGTGGTAACTTTGCACTTGCGGCTGGCAGAGCTTTAAAAAAACTTGGCAAAGGTTTAACAGCTGCTCAAATTGCAGAAGAAAGTTTGAATACCGCTGCTGATATCTGTGTATTCACGAATCACAATATTATTGTTGAAGAATTATAAGGAGTGAAAAGAATGATGACTAAAGAAGATATGACTCCCAGAGAGATCGTTGCTGAATTAGATAAATACATTATTGGGCAAAATATGGCAAAAAAATCAGTTGCTATCGCCTTACGCAATCGTCAAAGACGCTTGAAACTATCAGAAGATATGCAAAAAGAAATCACGCCTAAAAATTTGTTGATGATTGGTGCAACCGGAGTTGGTAAGACAGAAATTGCACGTCGCTTAGCAACTATCGTTCAAGCACCATTTGTAAAAGTGGAAGCAACAAAATTCACCGAAGTGGGGTATATCGGTCGCGATGTCGAATCGATGGTACGTGATTTAGTAGAATCGTCTATTCAAATTGTCGAAAAACAACAACATTCGAATGTGTATACACAAGCTGAACGAAATGCCATTGAACGAATCGTTAAGATACTAATACCAGGTATCAAAAAAGAAAAAAAACAAGCTGCTAGTACTAACCCATTCGAGTCTATGTTTAAAAACATGGGGGTAGATCCGAATCAATTAGCTCCACAAGCTGAAGAAGAGGAAGAAGTAACGGAAGCTATTTCGACCGATCGCGAAAAAATGAAACAACAAATTCGCAATGGACTTTTAGATGAAAGAGAGATTACTGTTCAAGTAGAAAGTCAAAAAAAAGCGATGAATTCTCCTATGGGTGCGGGTCTAGAACAAATGGGTATTGATTTGAATGAAACGTTAGGGGCTTTACGTCCTAAGACAAAAATCAAGCGGACAGTTACCGTTAAAAAAGCGATTGACCTTTTTATCCAAGAGGAATCTGAAAAATTGGTTAATCAAGAAGACATTCATTCTATGGCTGTTGACTTAGCACAAAATTCAGGTATTATTTTCATTGATGAATTTGATAAGATCACGTCTAAAAATCAAAATAGCGGAACGGTGTCTAGAGAAGGTGTCCAACGCGATATTTTACCGATTGTTGAAGGGTCACAAGTCAGTACCAAGTACGGTCCTATTCAAACGGATCATATCTTATTTATTGCTTCCGGTGCTTTCCATGTTTCTAAACCAAGTGATTTGATTCCTGAATTACAAGGAAGATTTCCAATTCGTGTAGAGTTGGATGATTTGACTAAAGAAGATTTTGTTAAAATTTTAACTGAACCGAACAATGCGCTCTTAAAACAATATATCGCTATGTTAGGAACCGAAAACGTTAAGATTACTTTTACGTATGAATCGATTGAACGTTTAGCTGAAATTGCGTATAGAGTGAATCAAGAAACAGATAACATTGGAGCAAGACGGTTGCATACGATTTTAGAAAAGCTATTAGAAGACTTGTTGTTTGAGGCACCTGATATGCAAATGGGCGACATTACGATTACTGAAAACTACGTAAACGAAAAAATTGAACACATTGTAGAAGACAAAGATCTAAGTCGCTACATTTTATAAAGAATGATGGAGGCTTCTCATGAATGATTTACTGCAAAAAATGCGTAGAATTAACCACCTGTTGCAAACAAAAGGCGGTGTTGTAAAGTCAGATGCGTTAATAGAGGGCAAATTGCCTTTTACCGATATGGCAATAGTATTAGGCGATATTCTTAATGCCAACACTTATTTGATTGATGACACGGGGAATTTATTGGGTCATTACGAAAAACATGAAATCAATAATGAACGTGTGAAACAAATGCTAGTGGATGGGAAATTCCCAGCAAAATATACCCGAAGCATGTTAGAAATTTACGAAACAAGAGCCAACATCGACATTGAAAGTGATTATACCGTTTTTCCGATTGAAACGCGGGATATGTTTGTAGAAGGCTTAACAACGGTTATTCCTGTTTTTGTTGCAGGCGAAAGGCTAGGAACACTGCTACTTGCCCGCTTACAACCCGCATTTGATGATCCTGACTTAATTCTAAGCGAGCATGCAGCAACTGTAGTCGGTATAGAAATTTTGTATAAAAAGTCTACTCAAATCGCAGAATCAGCTCGTAACACGGCAACTGTTCAAATGGCTATCAAGACATTGTCTTACAGTGAACTAAAGGCTATTAAGGCGATTTTTGAAGAATTAGACGGTACTGAGGGACGGATCACAGCTTCTAATGTTGCGGATAAAGTGGGAATTACGCGTTCAGTCATCGTAAATGCATTACGTAAGTTAGAGTCCGGCGGTATTATTGAATCTAGGTCTCTAGGGATGAAAGGTACGTATATCAAAGTACAAAACACGAAATTTATTGATGCTTTAGAAAAAGAATCCATTTATTAAGGCTTATATAGCTATAAAAATAATCCTTTAGTTTATTATACTTAAAGGATTATTTTTTTAAGCAGTTCTAAATCTAGATAGAAGCAATAGCAACTAAGGAGGATGTACTCATGATTACATTACAAAATGACCAATTGACCGTATCTGTTTCTACAAAAGGAGCTGAACTTCAAAGTATTAAAAATCCTGCAGAGGGAATCGAATATTTATGGCAAGGAGATACTGCTTTTTGGGGCAGAAAAGCTCCCGTCTTATTTCCTATTGTAGGGCGATTGAAAAATGATCAATATAGCTATAAAGGGATAAGTTATCCATTGAATCAACATGGTTTTGCTAGAGACAGCGAATTTCATGTTGAAGAACAAACGGCGACGATGGTTCGCTTAACGACCCATTCTACTCCTGAAACAAAGACTTACTACCCCTTTGATTTCCAATTGACTCTAACGTATACCTTAGAAGAGAATACAGTTAATGTCAGTTACTTAGTAAAAAATACTCATCCATCAGAAGAATTGTATTTCTCAATTGGGGGACATCCAGGATTTAATGTCCCTATGACTAGCGATACTACGTTTGAAGATTACTATTTAAGCTTTTACTAGACGACACGTCGCCAAATCCCATTAAAAGGTGCTTATTTAGATTTAGAAAGTAAGACATTGGGTCAAACGAATACAGAAATCGCTTAAAAAGAGCTTTGTTTGACAATGATGCTCTGATTTATGAAACAAAAGAAAAGAATGTTTTTTCAATTCGTTCGGAGAAAACAGCTCATTCTGTTTCGTTAAGCTTTGAAGATTTTCCTTTTACAGGTATTTGGTCTCCGCCTAAGAAAGAATCCCCTTTTGTTTGTATTGAACCGTGGTTTGGGATAGCAGATTCAACTGATTTCACGGGTGAATTAAATGAAAAGCTTGGCATTCAACATTTAAAAGGGACCGAATCTTTTTCTGCTAATTACACTATCTCCCTAAGTTGAGCTCTTCCAGCAACAAGGAGTGCATAGAAAAAGGATCTGAGATTTTCCTCAGATCCTTTTATTGTATTAGTTATGCGGTTTGTGAGAATCTTTTTTATATCCTAGTCCAAACGGAACCTTACTTTCGGTACCATTGCGTATACGTTTGATGTTTTCTCTATGTCTGTAGATGATAAAAATAGTTAAGATAAACGCAATAGTTGTTAAAATCCAATCCCCAATGACTAAACTAGATAGCGTAATAAGAGGCAAAGCAATCATGCTTGAAAAGCTGACCATTCTTGATAGCCATAATAACACTAAAAATATGGCCACACTATAGATAAAGAACGGAGGATTATACGCTAATAAGACGCCTGCGCTTGTAGCAACGGCTTTACCACCTTTAAATTGAGCAAATACAGGGTACGTATGACCAAGTATGGCTGCTAAACCCATAACCATCGGATTGATCGGTAAGTGGAACAGTAAAGGCAAACTTGCAGCGAGTGTTCCTTTTAAGACATCAGCTAATAATACCAATGTGCCTGCAGTCTTTCCTAATACTCTGAACGTATTCGTTGTCCCAGAGTTGCCACTGCCAAATTGGCGAATGTCTTTTCCATAAAACTTTGTTCCAATCCAAACTCCTGATGGGATCGAACCGAGTAGATAAGCAATAATAAACATGAGTATGATTTTAATCAACAAACTTCTCTCCTTGACTTGCAGTATACATAGATACATTAACGTACTCATTATTTTAGCACTTATCTTATGGGAAGGCTACCAAAAAAAGTGTAGAATTCACAAAGTCCACAGAGAGACAAAAAAAGTTTATTTGCTCCTCAGCTTGCAATTCAAAAAAAAAAATAGTTTAATGAAAAGAGAATTCTACATTTTAGGCGAACGTATTTTCGCCTTTTTGTAAAACTCTACTGTTTAATGCTTTAAATTCCTTTAAATATAGAGTATGATTGAAAAGGTGCTTCTTAGAATTCTTAGAACGAAGCAATTCAAAGACGCGGTTATGGCTTGACCATGGTTGCCTAATAAAAATAAGAGATCAGAGAAAACTTTAAAAATAAAGAAAAACCTTCTTGTGTT
>NZ_ABHH01000026.1:0-29815 GCF_000171855.1 Carnobacterium sp. AT7
ATGTTCTGAAACAATTCTATTTTCTACCTAACAAAAACTCAACGTAAGTATAGCATGAGTATTTTAATTAAGCAACCTTTATGTACATTTCTTTAATAATTAGAGATTATTTTTACGAACTTTCTTTTATTCAAAGAGCATTTATCCGCGTTTAATCTGTTTAAGATTAGTAACTATTTCTTGATCTAACGGTATAGCGATCAGAAACATCCATACTATTTTGACGAAACGCCTATAAAAATAGTGTAGGCGATTTTTAGTCACCAGACTAACTATTGTAAAACAAAAAAAGAAGCTAGTCCTAAGACTAACTTCTCAAACAATTTTAATTTTGAATTAAGCTTTGTTTACGTTTGCTGCTTGAGGTCCACGGTTTCCTTCTTCAACGTCGAAAGTTACTGTTTGTCCTTCTTCTAAAGATTTGAATCCGTCAGTTTGGATAGCTGAGAAATGTACGAATACATCGTCTGCTCCTTCACGTTCGATAAATCCAAAACCTTTTTCTGCGTTAAACCATTTTACTGTACCTTGTTCCATAATGAAATTCCTCCTCGTGCCTTGTAGCACATATAGTGATATTCTTGCTTGCGGTGCGAATTGGAATGTTCTGAAACAATTCTATTTTCTACCTAACAAAAACTCAACGTAAGTATAGCATGAGTATTTTAATTAAGCAACCATTATGTATAATCCCTTAAACAAATTGTATATTTTCAGCAGACTCCAATTTCTTTTAAGCTGATAAATTCCTGTTCCCCAATAATGATATGATCTAGCAGTTCAATTCCCATCAGTTCTCCACATTCGGACATCCTACGTGTAAACTGAATATCCGCTTCAGAAGGTTCAGGATTACCCGAAGGGTGATTGTGCCCTACAATTATCCTTGCTGCTGAATACCTCACAGCTCCCCTAAAAATCTCCCTTGGATGTGCAACTGACGAATTCAGCCCACCAATAAAAATCGTTTCTTTTTTTATGATTTCATTTTTGGTATTTAAATAAAGAACGACGACATTTTCTTGTTGCAATCCCTGCATTTCTACTAAAAGCATCTCGCCAGCTTTTGTGCTAGAAGTAATTTGACCGATTTTAATTTGTGAAGCTTGTGAAATGCGGACACCTATTTCAATAGCTGCTTTTAATTCGAGTGCTTTTACCTTCCCAATCCCAGAAATAGTCATCAATTCTTGGCTTGAAGCTGTTTTCAAATGATAAAGATCTTCAAAATGATTGAGCATTACCATAGCAAGTGTTACAACATTGGTTCCTTTTGTACCTGTCCTCAGCAATATAGCAAGCAATTCATGATTAGCAAGAGCTTTTTCACCATACAACTCTAACCTTTCTCTCGGCCTTGATTGACTGGGCACTTCATTAATCAGATGTGTACTTTTCATTGTCATAAAAAAATCCTCCTTTTTCACAATATTACTATCCGCGAAAAAGGAGAAGTCGATTTTATTTTTTATTTATTGATTTTGTTGTGCAATAAACATTTTTACAGCGCTTAAATCATCAAGAATCGCTACAGTTTTTTCTTTAGCTTCATCCGTCGGTTGTATTAGATCTGGGATCATAATAACCGGTATGTTGGCATCATAACTTGCGCGAATCCCATTAAGCGAATCCTCTAACACAAGCGTTTTTTCTTTAGGTATAGCCACTTTCTTCCATGCTTTTTCGTATATCTCAGGACTCGGCTTTGCACGTGAGACTTCATCTCCCCCAATAATAGCATCAAAATAGTGCGATAACTGTTCCTTTTCTAAAAATAAAGTGACCAGTGACTTGATGCTGCTTGAGGCAACAATTTTTTTGATTGAATTGCTTTCTAAATAATCCAACAATTCAAGTAACCCTTTTTTCTTGCGTAGCCCATTAATTTCAACATGTTCAAGTAAGGCTTTACCACTCTCATTAATCAGTGTTTCAGCTTGTTTAGTTTCATATTTCAAGTGGATTGCTTTGTGGAATTCTTCATCAGAAATCCCAATATACTTTTCGTGAAATTCCCATGTGTAGGTTAAATCATTCTTTTTTGCAACTGCTTTACTAGCTTCATAATAAAGAACTTCTGTATCGAACATCAGACCATCCATATCAAAAATTACAGCTTCAACTTTAGCCATTTTCTTACCCCCATAGTTTATTTAAGTTTTAATCATTCGTTTCATTTAGGTATTTCCTGACTTCAGAAATAAAATAGAGCGAACCCGTTACAAGCACGATACCAGTTTCATCCATCTCATTAAGCGAATCTACTAGCGCCTTTTGCCAGTGCTCTGTTACTGCTCCGTTCTTTAGCGCAACCTTACTTAACTCTTCTATTCCAGCTGCTCTAGGATAATCAAAACTCGTAAGAATCAGATGACTATTCGGTATTTCTTCTAGCTGATCTACCATTCCTTGAATATTTTTATCTCGCATAGTAGCCATAATAATATAAACCTCTTGTTGCGCAAAATTCTTTTTAATTGTTTCAATAAGTGTTTTCATTGCGTGTTCATTATGAGCGCCATCTAACACCAACAAGGGTTGTTCGTTTATTCTTTCGAATCTTCCAGGCCAAAAAGTATGTTTTAAACCACTAAGCAACTTTTCATGATTTATAGCTAATCCAGTTTCGTGACTATAAACTCGTAAAGTTTCAACAGCTACAGCAGCATTCTCCACTTGATGACGACCTAACATCTCTATTTGAATGGGGCTGAGACGGATAAAATCGTCTTCAAAGACAAACTGTTCTCCCCACGTCGGAAGAGTTTGCCATTTTGTAACAAAAAAATCCTGATTGTATTTTAGCAATGTGCTATCTTGTTCAGCAGCCTTATTTTCAATAACTGTCATTGCTTCTTTTCCTATCTTACCAATTACTACAGGAACAGTTGCTTTAATAATACCTGCTTTATTTCCTGCAATTTCAGACAATGTATCTCCAAGCAAATTCATGTGGTCTAATCCGATAGTTGTAATAACTGAAACGATTGGAGTGATAACATTTGTCGAGTCATACGTCCCTCCAATACCTACTTCTATCAAAACGACATCCGCATGGCCTTCACCAAAATAAAGCAGCATCATCATCGTAATAATTTCAAATTCACTTGGTTCACCAAGTATTGTTTTTTCCAGCTCTTTAGTTAATGGATAGACAATATTCGCTAAACGTAAAATTTCGGCGTCGGATAGAGGATCACCATTGACACTAATGCGCTCGTTAAATAGTTCAATATAAGGAGACGTATAGGTTCCAACTATTTGGCCATTAGCTTCCAGCATGCCTCTTAAAAAAGCCAACGTAGAACCTTTACCATTTGTTCCCGCAATATGGATTGATTTAAATTTTCTTTCCGGATGCCCTACTTGGCTTAACATCCATTCCATTCGTTTTAGTCCTGGTTTTTTGCCAAACGTTCTAGTAGTATGAATCCAGTTCAGTGCTTCTTCATAGGTAGCAAACATGATTTACCTCCACTTTTTCTATATTCTATCCTAACTAATTATAAACTACCCTAACGTCTTTTTCACTAGCTTACAATAAAAACGAACAAAAACTAACTGTATCCTAGTTTTTGCTCGTTTTTATATTTTATCGATTTTTAACGATTAAAGCTGGTTTTCTAATACTTTTATACGTTCGGTTACTGCAACTTGTTTTTCAAGATAATCAACGTGTTTAGCCTTTTCAGCTTCAACTACTGCATCAGGAGCACTTTCTACAAATCTTTTATTTGCTAGTTTCCCTTCAACTCGTTTAACTTCTTTACTCCACTTGTCTAATTCTTTATTCAGACGAGCGATTTCTTCTTCCAAATTAATCAATCCAGCTAACGGCAAGTATATCTCAGCACCTGTGATCACAGCTGACATTGCTGTTTCAGGAGCTTCTATTTCGCTTGAAATCGTCAAAGTCTCAGGATTACAGAATCTTTCGATATAAGATGTATTAGCTTTCAAGAATTGTTCAACGGTTTGATCATTTGTTTTGATTAAAAGTTCAATTTTTTTAGACAAAGGTGTATTTACTTCCGCACGACTATTACGAACGGAACGAATTAATTCCATCAATACATCCATACCTTTCGTTGCTGCTTCGTCAGATAATTCCGGATGTACGACTGGATATTCAGCTACTACCAATGATTCTCCTTCATGAGGAATATTTTCCCAAATCTCTTCTGTAACAAAAGGCATAATTGGGTGCAATAGACGTAACGTTTGATCCAATACATAAGCTAATATACTTCTAGTCATTTGCTTCGCAGTTTCATCTTCGCCAAACAATACTTCTTTACTCATTTCGATGTACCAATCACAAAAATCATCCCAGATAAAGTGGTACAAATGACGTCCAGCTTCACCAAATTCAAAGCGTTCAAATAAATCGGTTACTTTCTCAACTGTTTCATTTAACTTAGTTAAAATCCATCTATCCGCAACTGTTTTTTCACCAGTCAAATCAATTTGATCGACAGTAAAGTCTTCCATATTCATTAAAGCAAAACGGCTAGCATTCCAAATTTTATTGATGAAGTTCCAAGCAGCATCCATTTTGTCATAGCTGAAACGAACATCTTGCCCTGGAGCAGAACCGTTTGACAAGAACCAACGTAGTGCATCAGCTCCATATTTTTCAATAACATCCATAGGGTCGATTCCGTTTCCTAGGGATTTGCTCATTTTCCGACCTTCAGTATCACGAATAAGACCATGGATCAATACATTGTTGAACGGACGTTTTCCAGTAAATTCTAAACTTTGGAACATCATACGGCTAACCCAGAAGAAAATGATGTCGTATCCTGTTACAAGTGTATTTGTAGGGAAATAACGTTTGAAATCCTCAGATTCTTCATCTGGCCATCCCATTGTAGAAAAAGGCCATAGTGCTGAACTAAACCAAGTATCCAAAACATCCGGATCTTGCATCCAATTTTCACTATCTTCAGGAGCTTCCATTCCTACATATAATTCACCACTTGTTTTATGGTACCAAGCTGGAATACGGTGACCCCACCATAATTGACGTGAAATAACCCAATCATGAACATTTTCCATCCAACGCATATACGTGTTTTCGAAACGTTCTGGTACAAAGTTCACTTTATCTTCTGTACCTTGGCTTTCAATAGCCTCTTTAGCCAATGGAGCCATATTTACAAACCATTGTGTGGATAATCTCGGTTCTACTACAACACCAGTACGTTCTGAATGACCAACACTGTGTACCATTTTTTCAATTTTGATTAGTCGTCCTTCAGCTTCTAAATCTTTTATGACAGCTTTACGAGCTGCAAATCGATCCATCGTTTCATACTTACCAGCTAACTCATTCATTGAACCATCATCATTCATCACATTTATCTGTGGCAAATCATGACGTTTCCCAACTTCAAAGTCATTAGGATCATGAGCAGGAGTTATTTTCACTACACCTGTACCGAAATCCATCTCAACATACTCATCTGCAATGATAGGAATTTCACGATTCATCAATGGCAACATAACGGTCTTACCGACTAAGTGTTTGTAACGTTCATCTTCAGGATGTACCGCAATTGCTGTATCACCTAACATCGTTTCAGGTCGGGTCGTAGCAATTTCAACTACTCCACTTCCATCTGTTAAAGGATAACTCATATGGTAAAAAGCACCTTCAACATCTTTATGAATCACTTCGATATCAGATAAAGCCGTTTTAGCTTTTGGATCCCAGTTGATGATGTATTCTCCACGATAAATCAATTTTTTATTGTACATTGTAA
Organism: Carnobacterium sp. AT7; assembly: GCF_000171855.1. NCBI lineage: Bacteria > Bacillati > Bacillota > Bacilli > Lactobacillales > Carnobacteriaceae > Carnobacterium > Carnobacterium sp. AT7. The sequence continues at coordinate 5,769 of NZ_ABHH01000026.1, forward strand.
CAAATACTTTCCGTACCGCTTCAGATAATCCATCGTCTAACGTAAAACGTTCGCGGCTATAGTCAACTGAAATCCCAACTTTTGCCCACTGCTCGCGAATAACACTTGCATATTCTTCTTTCCAATCCCATACGGTATCAATAAATTTCTCGCGTCCAAGATCGTAACGTGAAATTCCATCCTCAGCAAGTTTCGCTTCCACTTTTGCTTGAGTTGCAATTCCAGCATGGTCCATTCCTGGCAACCATAATGTATCGTACCCTTGCATTCTTTTTTGTCTAACAATGATATCTTGCAGAGTTGTATCCCAAGCATGACCTAAATGCAGTTTACCAGTTACATTGGGAGGCGGAATAACCACAGAATAAGGTTCTTTCGTCTTATCCCCACTTGGTTTAAACAAGCCTTTTTCTACCCATTTATCATAACGACCAGCTTCTACTTCATTCGGTTGATATTTAGTAGACATTTTCAATTCGTCTGTCATTTTATCTCTCCTTTATACTTTCACTTAATCAATCTGAAAAACAAAAAAAGCATCCATCCTAATAATAAATTATTATTAGGACGAATGCTGTTCATTCGCGGTACCACCTATATTGCACACTTTTGTTATCTTCAAAAGTATACCTCTTAGTTCCATTTTTAACGGATCGTTACTCCGAACAAAGTTACTTTACTTTCACCTTGCCAGCTCCCAAGCTACCTTCATTTTACTGTGACTAAGAACTCTCAGCATCTGTTCTATTCTCTCAAAGCCAGCAAATAAAATTACTCCTCTTGTTCATTGCCTTTTATTTTTATATAGTAGCATTAAAAAAGCTATATTTCAATATGCTTCTTACTGTTTTATCAGCGCGCAGCTCTTGCCGCTTTGATAGCTTGATCATAATCGGGCTCGCTAGACATCTCTGAAACAATTTCTTGATAAGTAATTTCGCCTTTAGGGTTGATTACGAACACTGAACGAGCTAACTTTTCTAGCTCTTCCATTACTAAACCATACGCTTCGCCAAATTCTAAATTGCTGTCGTGCAACATTTCCATTGAAATATCTTTTCCAGCACACCAATCAGCTTGTTCTTCTTTGGAATTATTAGAAATCGTAATTAGTTGGACACCCTCTAATTCACTCGCAATTTTATTAAATTCTTTTGCTTGCAACGCACATACTCGCGTATCGATATCTGGTACCACACTGATTAATACCACTTTACCAGCAAAGTCACTTAACTTAATTTGTTCATCTGTTAAATTTCCTGCTTCAAAATCAGGTGCTTTATTGCCAACTTTTGGTTGTACCCCTTTTAATTTATACGGTGTACCTTTTCTCGTTATCTCCATACGAACACTCCCTATTCTATAACTTCTCTTAGAATAGTATACGAAGAATCCTTTTTTAAAGCAATATTCCAGCATAAAATAACGAATCTAATCCGTTCTGCTTTTTCACTTTTTTTCAGCTGTAATCCTAGTCTTCTTCAACTAAGTTAGCCGGGTAAAGAGCTTCATTTTGGTAAACCATGGTAAAAATTTCGCTAGAAAAATCAATATACTTCATTTGAATGTTAACGGGCACTTTTATTCTTCCTGGTGCAAAGTTTAAAATAGAAGTAATACCTGCATCAATCAGTTGTTCCACTACTTCTTGAGATACCTCACTAGGTACAGCACAAATAGCTGTACAAATTTGTTCACTTATAATAAAATCCTTCATTTGTTCCATTGGTAAAATTTGGATACCTGAAATTTCTTTCCCAAATTGACTTGAATCATTATCAAAAGCACCTTTGATGATGATATTTCTTTCTTTTTTAAAGTTATTTCTTAATATCGCTTGTCCAAGGTTTCCAGCTCCGACAAGTACAACATTAATGATATTATTCACATTTAACAATTCACGAAAAACTTCTGTTACATAAACAACTTCATAACCATATCCACTTCTGCCTAATTCACCAAAATGCGAAAAATCACGTCGGATCGTCGCAGAAGGAATTTGTGTCATCTGACTTAATTCTTTTGATTTAACACGCTCTACACCCGCTTCATTCAATTTTTTTAAAGACCGATAATAAATAGGTAGCCTATGAGCCGTTGCATTTGGAATTTGGTGTATCTTGGGATTTAGTTCCACATTTTCTCCTCCTGACATTCAATTTCTTAATTATCATATCATCTTTTAGCGATTAACTCAATATAATTGTGATGTTAATCACAATTATATTGAACAAAAAAAGAAGATGACCCTTATTAGCCATCTTCATAGTAAAACGTACTCTACTACTGATTAATCATTATTTTGAAATACTATCTCGCCACCTATGACGGTCTTTGAAACTTCTATGTCACATAAAAATTCGGTTTTCACTTTAAAAGGGTTCTGTTTTAAAATAGTAAAATCACTTAGATAACCTGATTTTATTTTCCCTCTAGAATTTTTTTTATATCCAGCCGCAGCACTTCCTGTGGTATAGAGAGACAGAGCTTCAAATACTGATAATTCCTCTTCTGGAAAATACCTTTTGGTACTTTCTGTTCCTCTTACAGTTCTTGTAACAGCTGCGTGTATGCCATAAAAAGGATTAGGTATTTCAACTGGAGCATCACTTCCTCCAGCAATAGGAAACCCAGCATCTTTTATACTCTTCCAAGCAAAAACTAATGGCGGATGATTTTCACCTAAAACATCAAGCGCCCAAGGCAAATCACTGCTCATAAATTGCGGCTGTAAATCAAAAATCAACGGCAAATCTTTTGCTTCCTTTAGCAGTTCTTTATTCAACCAAGGTGTATGAATCATACGATCGAGTTGGCCAATTAGCGGCGGATACTCACGAAGTGTTTCTATTACTTTTTTAAACGCATGATCTCCCAATATGTGGATAGCTACCGGTAACTCAGCTTTGCGTGCAGCTTTTATTAAAGAAACAAAAACTTCATCTGTTTGAACTTTTAGACCATAATTAGTGCTCCGAGCATAAGGCCGACTCATTAATGCTGTTTGAGATCCAACAGTTCCATCATAAAATATTTTCATAGCACCTAATTCTATAAAAGGATTGCCATCTAGAAAACTTTCCTCGGAATGATTATATGCTTTCAGTTCCTCATGATGAATTAGTAAATGAACCCGAAAAGCTTTTTCTTTCTCTTCAATGACATCGTGAAACGTCTTCAACGTTCCTTCAAAGCCGTTAAAATAATGCAAGTCTTCAGAATGACCACCCGTTACTCCCTTTGCCCATAAATCTTCAATTGCTAATGTTAAGTATTCCTCTTGCTCTTTTGGTGTTGCCATTGGAAAAGCGTTTATAGCTAAATTTGTAGCCTCATCTTTTAAAACCCCAGTGACTTTACCTTCTTGATCTAATTGGATCTCTCCACCACCATTATAGATCTGCCCATCTTTGATTCCAATTTTATTGATCAACGGCGTGTTGATCACAACATTATGATAATCAATTCTACGAACCAATAGGGGGTGATTTGTTGAGATAGCATCTAAGTCTATTTTGGTTATAGGTGTTGAGTCATCTTGCCATTCATTTTCATTGTAACCTTCCACGAATAACCATTCATTAGGCGATAACCGCTGAACGGCTTCTCGTATCTTAGCCATGCTTTCTGTTTTACTTTTCAATTGATTTAAATTTAAACGAGCAAGACTCAAGCCATACCACAACAAATGTAAATGGCTGTCTACAAAACCAGGAAAAACTATTTCTCCATTTAAATCAATCTCTTCAGTCAAATGTTTAACAAAGTTTTTTTTCAACTCTGCTTCCTCGCCAACAGCTACTATTTTCTCATTATCAGTGATCACAGCTGAAACGGTTTCTCCTTCGTTTTCCATTGTATAAAAAAGACCATTTTTCCATAACTTCACTTTACATCCTCCTGTCTCAATTCACCTTTTAAGAATAACCACTCAAACATCATGTTACATCTGATAAATTAATGCTAGTAAAGCTACAAAAAAAGGACTAAGCACATACGATGCATTCAGTCCTTTTTCAGCGTTTTAGCTGATTTTTATAGCAAACTTGAAAAATCAGCTTTTTGTTGTGCTTCTAATGTGTCTCCAACAGTAATTTTTGTAATCACTAAGCCATTCATTGCTCTTTCTATTAACCCTTCAACATCAAGTCTAGATTCATACTTACGTGCTTTTTCTAATTTAGGTTGCGTTTTAGGTGATGGCGGTGCAAAAATTGTACAACAATCTTCAAATGGTTGAATCGATAGCTCAAACGTATCTATTTTTTGAGCAATTTCAATAATTTCATTTTTATCCATCGAAATAATTGGTCGAATAACGGGAGTAGCCGTCACATCGTTAATGGCTATCATACTATGCAACGTCTGTGAAGCAACTTGTCCTAGTGATTCTCCATTAATGATTGCTAAGCCTTTCCGTTCTTCACGAATACGATCAGTCAATCTCATCATTAACCTTCTCGTAACTGTCATTAAGTAACCTTCTGGAACGATTTTTTTGATTTCTTCTTGAATTTCAGTAAACGGTACTTCAATAAATTGAACACTCCCTGAAAAAGCAGCTAACTTAGCAGCAAGATCTTTTGCTTTTTGAAGAGCACGTGGACTTGTATAGGGCGGGCTATGAAAATGAACAGCTTCAATATCTACACCGCGTTTCATAGTTAAATAACCGGCGACTGGTGAATCAATTCCGCCAGATAACATCAGCATTCCCCTGCCACTTGATCCGACAGGTAAACCTCCTGCTCCTAAAATGGTTCTGCTTGAAAGAAAGAAACCTTCATTACGAATTTCTACTCGCAAGGTAATATCTGGTTTCTTCATTTGAACTTTTATGCCTTCAATTTTACTGAAAATTTCAGCTCCAAGCAGTTGGTTCATATCATTTGTGTCTAGCTCATAATCATGATCTGAACGTCTAGTAGCGATTTTGAATGTTTTTCCTTCTGTATATAATTCTTTTATCATTTCAACAGCAACTTTTTTTACAAGTTCGAGATCTCTTTCTATGCGTCTAACTGGAGAGTATGTTTGAATGCCAAAAATAGATTCTAATCTTTCCAGAACAGCATCACTGTCTGAACCATTTAATTCTAAATGCATCCGGTCGCGTTCTCCGTGGACTTTCAATGCTTCAAAATCATGCAAAGCAAACTTTACATTATGAGCCAATTGTTTGATAAAAATTTTCTTATTCTTTCCTTTTGTTGATAGTTCGCCATAGCGTATCATTACTTCATCGTATTGCATGTGCTAGTTACTTCCCCTCTGTTAATTCTCTGATCTATTTGATATCTTTAAATTGTTGATACAAATGATCAAATTCTTCCATAAAAATCTTTGCTTCTTCTAATTTATTTGTATCTGTTAAACTAATACGCACAGCACTTGTGGCTATTTTTTCAGGTACATTCATTGCTACTAATGTACTGGAAGTTGTCCCATTACGGCTAGAACACGCACTTGTTGTCGAAATATAAATTTCTTTTTTTTCAAAAGCATGAACCATAACTTCTCCTCTGATTCCTTTTAAAGCGAAACATAAAATATGAGGAGCACCTTCCTTTTGTGAAAAAATTGAAACTTTTTTATATCCTGCTAATTTTTCCGTTAGATAGGTTTTTATTTCTTTTTGACTCTTTTGTTTTTCTTCTGTTTTTTCAAGTACCAAACGTAAAGCCTTAGCCATCGCTGCTGCTCCGGCTACATTTTCTGTACCACTCCGTCTGCCAGATTCTTGCCCACCTCCATTTAAGAGTGGAGCGATTTTTTTACCTTTTTTGATATACATAAAGCCCATCCCTTTAGGACCATGAAATTTATGCGCAGAAAAAGTCGCTAAGTCGATTCTAGATTCGCTGCCTAATAAAAAAGGAATTTTCCCAATTGCTTGTACAGCATCCACATGAAAATGGACTCTTGGGTAATTTTTTAACACTTCCTCAATCTCTCCAATAGGTTGAATGCTTCCAACTTCATTATTCACAGCCATTATTGAAACCAGAATAGTGTCCGATCTTAAAGCTTCTTTCAAATCAGAAACGGCTACTCTACCGCTATGATCAACGGGTAATATCGTCACATCAAATCCCAACATCTTCAACTGACCAACTGATTCTTTGACCGCTGGGTGCTCAACAGATGTCGTGATAATATGTCTTCCAAATTGTCGTTTTTCAATTGCCGTTCCTTTAATAGCCCAATTATCCCCTTCCGTTCCACCACTTGTAAAATAGATTTCTTCAGGTAAAACGTGGAGTAAATCAGCTATTTGCTTTCTAGATTGTTGAAGTAAACCGTCAGCATAGTCACCTAATTGGTGTAAACTGGAAGGATTGCCATTAATGGTTTGGCTTACCTTTTCAAAGGTCTGTAGAACATCTTTATCTATACTAGTTGTTGCGCTATTATCGAAATAAATCATTTTATTGTCACACTTTCTCTTAGGTTATTCCGCACTCAAAAATTCTTTACTTATTATAACAAAAACTTTTTTGAATACAAGACGTATTTAGTCTTTCAACACAACAAAACAGAGCAGTTTTATTCACCACTCTGTTTGCCTTTTTTCTCATTCGATTCATTTAATTCTCATTATTTAGCATTTCTAGCTTTTTCTTCAAAATACTGAGTTTCGACTTTTTTGAACGAACCAGGTTCAATAGCTTCTAATGCCGTAGAAATTACTTCAAGTGATTCCTTGTATTGAAATTCCTTATTGAACAAGTCATTACTTTCTAAAATAGCTTCTCCAATCTGAGGATGGTCATTTCGGTATCGATTAGCATATTGCATCATATATTCTGTTAACAATGCACTATCCACTATTTCTTCTGTTTTATCAATTAGCAATTCAACATCATCTTCACACATTTCACACATGTTTTTGATTTCTGTCATATCGATTTTCAACTTGTTTAGTTCTTTAGCTAATTTTTCAATACGTTCTGTCGTGACAAAAAACAGATCTAAGTATTCTTCAGGCAGTCCAGGCAAATGCTGTTTTTCAATATAGCGTTTGATGCCACGCATATTAAACTCAAAATCATCAATTTTTTCTTTTACTTCTGTTTCTTCTTTACGCAAGTCTGTTAGTTGATTAATTAACGCTTCTTGTTTTTTCTCAATCTGAGTTAATTTTTCGCCACTTTCAGCATAACTGTCTGCTACAACTGTATATACAGCTTGGTTTTTTTCGATGCCACTCATAAATGTTTCAAAATCCAGCTGAACTTCTTCTATTTGTTCTTGCATGTCTTTTGTTTGTTTTAGAACAGTATCATCCAGTGTATAACTTTGAGATACGCGGTCAATTTCAATCAATAATTGTTGATTTCTTTTGTTCACAAATGTAATAAATTCTGCCAAAATAGGTTGCTCTTTTGCTACCATTTCTTTAGCCGTTATCTCTGCTTCCATAACATCATACAAATGATTAATTTTTTCTTCAATAATTGAATTTAATTTTTCAACTTTTTCAATTTCACATTGCTTAATTAATTTTCCACTTTGTTTTACATCTTGTTCAATTTCCGCAATATCAGCTGTTAACGTGTCTTCTAAGAAAATAAAGTGTTGCACATCTTTTAGTTCATGATAACCTTCTTTTAATTCTTGGACTTGAGATGGAAACTCAGTATTGACTTCTTTAACTAAATTTGGAATAGTAACAACCGCATCATTTAAATCTTTTGTCTCAATACTAACTTTTTTCAACACTTCTTCAGCTTCTATGTGATCTCCAGAAGTAGTCAGTTCAGAAAAATTAGCAAAACTTAATTCCAAAAAAGTGAGTCTGTTTTCAAGTTTGTCCAACGCTGGACCAAATGAAAAGCTTTGAGTCAATAATTTTTTTCGTATGCCTTGATACATTTCTTGCACTTTTTTTATAGCTTGATTATTTTTTTCTTCACTTTTTAATAGTTCGTTCAACGCTAACTGAATTTCTTTAATTTTCTTTTTGGTATTTTCTATCAGCTCGCTGCTTTTAGTTTCAGCTTTGCTAGCTTTTACTAACTGCAATCGGTCTGTCGCTTGTTCAGCATCAAATAATAGGTTTTCTATATCTGGAAATGCAGTCAACTCAATTTGTTTCCATTTGTCTTTCCACTGTTCAAAGTTTTTCTCTGTTTGCCCCGTTAAAGACAAATTCTTAACATTCTGAATCGTTTCAGCAACTGACGTATCCATTAATTCGAATTTCTGTTGTTCCAATTTGTTTATCGTTTGATAATGCTTTTTTTTCATAAAATAACTGGTTACATAAGCTGCAACAGCTATTACAATGATACTAATTAAGATAATTTCCATTTTCATTTTAAACCCTCCGATTGAGTTACTGCTAGCTTCATTTTAATTTCACAAAAATAATTATTTTTTATGTACTAATGTAATTGATCTAATTTTTTAATAAGGATTTACTTATAAAAACACCTATTGTATATTATAACATAGAAGAAATTATTCTCACACCTCAATCTATTAATTTATTAATTTTACTGAGTGCTGTTATCAATTTTTTAAGGAGTGTATATATGACAAAAGAATCTACTTATTCATTAACAAATAAACAATTAAGTGCCGTAATCGGTGATGAAACTAATCTTATCGCCAACTTAAGCAATGCAGCGGCTCTATTATTTGAAAATTTACCTACTATCAACTGGGCTGGATTTTACTTATATGAACCAGCTTCTGACGAACTTGTTTTAGGACCTTTCCAAGGAAAAGTAGCTTGTATCAGGATTCAACGTGACAAAGGGGTTTGTGGAACAGCTTTCTCTAAAGAAGAGAGTATTTTCGTTGAAGATGTTAATCAATTCCCTGGACACATTGCTTGTGATGCAGCTAGCCAATCTGAAATTGTTGTTCCTTTGATTAAAGATGGTCGTACTATTGGAGTCTTAGATATTGACGCTCCCATTACCAACCGTTTTGATGAAGTTGACCAAAATTATTTAGAAAAATTTGTTCAAATTCTTTTAGATCCTTCGATTATATAATACAATGGCTTGACTTACTAATGATTTATAGCGTATACTTGCAGATGTGTAAAATAATGCAGCGTGAGAGTGGTATTCACGTCAACAGTTCATTGCCAGTAATGGTGCAATTGCGTAACCTATGGCTGCAAAGGTGAAGATTGAAAAATGGACTGCACGAAATACTGAACTTCAACTTATTATTTTACTCCAAAAAACATTTATTGGAGGAATTACATTATGTCACGTTATACAGGTCCAAGTTGGAAAGTTTCTCGTCGTCTAGGCATTTCACTTTCTGGCACAGGTAAAGAAATCGAACGCCGTCCTTACGCTCCAGGTCCTCATGGTCCAAACAGCCGTAAAAAATTAACAGAATACGGTCTTCAATTACAAGAAAAACAAAAATTGCGTCACATGTTTGGTATGAATGAACGTCAATTCAGTAACTTATTCTTAAAAGCTGGTAAAATCAAAGAAGGCAAACATGGGGAAAACTTCATGATCCTTTTAGAACAACGTTTAGATAATGTTGTTTACCGTTTAGGTTTAGCTACTACTCGTCGTCAATCACGTCAATTAGTAAACCACGGTCATATCCTTGTTGATGGCAAACGCGTTGATATTCCATCATACAGCGTTTCAGTTGGACAAGTTATCTCTGTTCGTGAAAAATCTAAAAACATGGAAATTATTAAATCAGCTGCTGAATCATTATTCGGCCGTCCTGACTACGTAACTTTCGATGTTGAAAAATTAGAAGGTTCATACAACCGTCTACCATTAAGAGATGAATTATCTGCTGAGATCGATGAAACAATCATCGTTGAGTACTACTCTCGTTAATAAAATCTTGCTTAAATTAAAGAACCAAAGAAATTGCTTAGTCAATTTCTTTGGTTCTTTTTTTATTTTTCAATTTGATTAAAGAATAATAACTATTGAATGGGTAATCGTGTGTGTAATTCAAAAAAAAAACGCTTAGTTAATAGACTAATTTGCTTGTGTTTTCAAAAAAACAACCGTTTCCAATGATGATTTACGGGCATTTATATGAATTTGATGAGAAAACAAACAAAGTAGTTCAAGTATATTTTAATCTGTGTATTTTTGTGTTAAACTTTACTAATTAATAACCTAGCAATTATTTATTTCTTGTATTCAATTATTTTTAACCGTTCCCATTTACTAATTTTATTCCACTAAAAAGGAGTGTACGTTGTGTCTAATAATACAGTAATAGAAGTTACTGGTCCTTCTGTCAAACTAAAAAGCAATAAGTCTAAAATAGTTATTCACTATCAAGATGATTTTAATGCACTTATACATTATGAATTTATTGTTCGTAAATTAAACGAGAAAAAGAATAACAACAAAGAGGATGAACGCTGAGATTTTACATTCAGCGTTTTTTATTTAGCGCTAAGAAATAAAATAGGTTTAGTATTTAATGAAAAATGGTACACTAAATACTAGGAATTTAAATAGCGTTACAAATTGAGGAGTGATTAGTTTATGGCAAATAAAATGAACGTAGAAAGTTTTAACTTAGATCACACAAAAGTTAAAGCCCCTTATGTTAGATTAGCAGACAAAAAAATTGGTTTAAATGGCGATAAAATTTTAAAATATGATGTTCGTTTTTCACAACCAAACAAAGAACATATGGATATGATGAGTATTCATTCGTTAGAACACTTAACTGCTGAATTAATTCGTAACCATGCAGATTATATTATCGATTTTGGTCCTATGGGATGCCAAACAGGTTTCTATCTAACGGTAATCAATCATGAAGACTATGATGAAATTTTAGATGTTTTACAAAAAACAATGGAAGATGTTTTAGTGGCAACTGAAGTTCCAGCAAGCAATGAAACGCAATGTGGCTGGGCAGCTCATCACACTTTAGAAGGCGCACAAAAATTAGCCAAAGATTTCTTAGCAAAACGCAATGAATGGCATATCGTATTTGCTTAATAATTTTTTTAAAAAGGGTTCAACGCGATTCTCTTCGCGTGAACCCTTTTTAATTTACTGCTTTCAAACAGTACTTTTTTTTATTTCATATACGCTATAAGCTTGCTTATATAAGGGTACTAACTGCATAAAAGTATCTAATATATAGCGTTGTGTCATTTCTGGATCCAATAAAAGTGGATCATTAGCTAAAATCTGTCTACCAATTAAGAATTCTCCCTTTTTAACTGTCTGCCATCGAATCAGTCCATTTAATAAATTGGCTTCGCGAACAGGTACAACTGACTCTTTTGTATGATCCCATGAAACAACATAATCATCAGGCACTTTGGCTAATAATGATGGATCTTCGATAATTTGAAGAGCCATTTTTTCCTCATGTAAAGGATTATCAATAAAAGCAAGCCAAATAAAAAGATGTGTCTCATATATGCCTAGTTGAAAATGTGGGTATTTTTTATACCCTCTACTATCTCCTCCAATTGCCATCCATGTATCTTTCGGAGCATTTTTTGTTCTTCTTATATGCTGTGCAATATGAACCGGCAGGCTATCTTTGTTTAATTCAATAGCTAAAGCTTTTGCGAATTCTTGTCCTAATATCCGGAATTTTGGTTGGATTTGTTTTCGAATAGCTGACATTCTTGGTTCTAGTCCTTCAATTGCAAAGACAGCAAAATCTTCTTTAGTAAACGTACAATTTTTCATTTTCTCACTCCAAGTGCACAACTAAGTTATTCAATAGTTGTTTTATTTTCTTCTATCAACCATTGATTGGGTTGATTTAGTCCAGCTAATTGATACATAATTACTATCTGGATCAAACAACTTTTTTTATTTTCGAATGGAATAAATGTTCCATATTTTCCCACTACTATAGCCGATTTTATAGAATTCTATTTAAAAAAGCAATTTTTTATGTAGTTTTGTGTAAAAATGAGTATCCTTAAAAAGTTTTCTTTCATACACGTTCATGCTATACTAAATTTTAAATTAACCTAAAAAGGGGTTTTTAAAATGGCTGACAGAGAGACTCAAGACTACCTATCAAAAGGAATTTATGGCAACAAAAAAACGAATCCAGATGAAAGAAATAAATATTTTGGCAGTCTTAGAGAACGCGTTTACTTATCTATGACCACCGAACAACTTATTTCTGATGATTATATCGCTGCTCTGGAAAAAGAAATGCAGCTTCATCCCAACCAACAATTATTATTGAATGGACAAATCGATATGAAGCTCCTAAGCCCCTACATCAAATTAAGTCAAAAGAACGACTGCCCTTTTCGGATTGTATCTGATGAAGGAGCTCAGCGAAGCCCACTGGGACTAATCTACGTCTCCTCTACTGCTGTCAATGAAGAAGTAGTGGATGTGTCTATTAAATACCCTGTCAGCACTCCTCCAGAAAAGGAAGAACAGAAACCTTCATTCTTCAAAAAACTATTTTCTTAAGACAAGACAAAAAAGCTCATTATTTTTCAATGAGCTTTTTTGTCTTGTCTACTCTTTTCGGATTGTAATGTATGATTTGGTTTCCATTCAAAATATGCTACACGATCGCCACCAGTAAAGTATCCTTCTCCTGTTTTTACAAATCCTAATTTTTTTAAAATATGTTGGGATTTTTTGTGATATAAATAAGTTTTAGCTTTTATTTTTTTTATTTCTTCAGACACAAGCCAGCTTAAAAAAGCTCTGGCTCCTTCTGTGGCATAACCATTTCCTGAGTAGTGCCCTACTATTCCATAACCTAATTCAGCTTCACCCGTTAGTTCTGGCGTGCCTTGTGCACTCACTTCTCCAATAATCTTATTTTCAGATTTAAGTACTATTAAGTGAGTCCATTTTTCCTTTGTTCTATCTTCTTTTACGGCTTCCAATACATACGGCAAATAAAAGAAAAATTCTACACCGGGCCATTCTTGCGCAACACTGAATCCAGACACCTCACTTAATTTTTCATCGCCAATAATTGTAGCTTCAATATACGACAATTGATAAGGTACCAGTAATAGATTTTCTGTTTCTAAAATAGTCACCATTGAAAGCCTCTTTTCTGCTAATAGACTATAAAAATAAACTCAAATGAATGAGTGTGCTTTACACTTTATTTTAAAACGTTTCCGTTTTCATAGCAACCAAATTATTTTTTTTAAGATTATTTTAGTTATTAAAACAGAATTTTTTTATTTTCATTTGAACTCATGATAAACTAGTAAAGTCTATTTATTTAGAAAATAAAACTAAGCGAGGCCTTTATATGAAAATAATTGAAACAAGAGATGCCCAACTAATGGCTAAATTAAGCGATGTTATGCAAAACAAACATCAAGAATTGTATCCTGATTTTTTTAAACCTTATAACGAAGAGGAAATCTCACATCATTTTCAAGAAACGTTTAAAAACCCAAAACAACAAGTTTTTCTTTGGATTGATGACCAACAAGAAACTGAGCAAATTGCAGCTTATCTTTGGCTAGAAGAAGAAGCCCTACCAGAAACTGTCTACCGTTATGGATATACCCGACTATATGTACACCATGTCTTAATTATGCCGGCCTATCAAGGCAAAGGTTTAAGCAAAGAACTTTTGGCTTTTGCCGATACCTTTGCAAAAGAAAGAGCTATTAAACAAGTAGAACTTCACTATTGGTCTCAAAATGAAATTGCAAAAAATGTCTACTCTCAATTTGGTTATGAAGTATACACTGAAATCGCCTATAAACAACTCGCTAACGATTAATCCGTTGCTTAATCAAAAAAGGAAGAATCACAGATGAAAAATCCTGTGTTTCTTCCTTTTTTATTAAGCTAAATTTTTTAGTAACTCTAAGACCATTTGACCAGATTTTTTACCTGCTTCAATAATGAATTCGTCAAAGCTCATCCCTGCTTCTTCATCTGCTACATCAGACATAGCTCTTACGATTACAAAAGGTTTTTTGAACTGGTAACAAACTTGAGCTATTGCTGCACCTTCCATTTCAGAAGCTAGCGCATCTGGAAAATGGTGTTTAATTTTTTGAACAACTTTTTTATCCGCAACAAAAGAATCACTCGTAACAATTAATCCTTGTACTGTTTTCAAACCAACTTTTACAGCCGCTTCTTTTGTTTGTTCTACAAGAAAATTGTCTGCTTGATAACGAGCTGGCATCTGTGGAACTTGTCCAATGACATAGTTAAAAACAGTTGCATCAACATCGTGGTAAGCAAGTTCAGTTGAGATTACGACATCTCCTACAGCTAGACCTTCCCCGATTCCTCCAGCAGATCCAGTATTAATAATAACATCAACTTCATGTCTCGCTAATAAGAGGGTTGCAGCAATTGCTGAATTGACCTTGCCTATACCGGATTGAACTAAAACCACCTCTATCTGCTCAATTTTTCCAGACGTGAATGAAGCATTTGCCTCTACCCACTCGCGTTTATCTCTCATGCTATTTTTAAGTACCGTTATTTCCTCTTGCATGGCGCCAATAATTCCAATTTTCATCAGTCAATTCCTTTCTAGTTTAAAAAATAAATACAATTGCCAAAACGATAACCAGCAGTATTGCTACAACCAGAATAATTTTGTTTAATTTACGTCCTCTATCACGAATCTTATCATTTTCACTTTTACGACTCTTTGTAACAATACCTTCTTTTTCTAATTGTTTCTGATAGTCACGCTCGACTCGTTCTCGTTCTTTGTCTCTTTTCTTTTTTTCTAGTTCTTTCAATTGATTTTCTTTTTTGATTTCTGCTCTCGTTTTTGGATCCATCTGACAAAAATCATCCTTTCTATTTCATTGTTGCTAATTTTAATTTCCAAGCAAGAAGAGCATATACTGTTTTAGCATCGTAAATCAAGTGTTTTTCGTAGGCTTCCCAAGCTTCATCAAAAGTTAAGTAAACTAGTTCAATAAACTCATCTTCATCTTGAGCAAGAGGCTCTTCAACTTTTGTTAATTCACGAGCTGTGTAAATATAAATTAATTCATTAGCAAAACCAGGGGAAGTATAAAAAGATGTTTCTAATTCAAACGTTTTAGCTTGATATCCTGTTTCTTCTTCAAGTTCTCTTCTTCCCGTTTCGATTGGATTTTCATCTGTGAGATCAATTTTACCAGCAGGTATTTCTAGTAAGACTTGTTCAACGGCCTTTCGGTATTGTTTAACAAAAATCATTTTATCATCTGCTGTGATTGCCATAATAGCTACTGCACCAGGATGTTTGATTAATTCTCTAGTGGAAGTTCCTCCATTGGGCAATTGAACAGTATCTACTACAAAATCAACTAGATTCCCATTATAAATCGTCTTGCTAGAAAGTGTTTTTTCTTCGAACTCCATTGAAGTCCCTCCTTATATCATTTGTTCTTTTGTCTTATCATACCTTTCATTTTCTTTTTTTTCAATTAAGTCTTATTTCAACAACTGCTATTAGTCGCATCATAAACTTTTGTAAGAAATTTAGCACACCTCTATCAGTAACTCCACTTCATTAGTTGTAGCAAGAAATCGTCCTTAGGTCTGATAGTAGTTTTATAAACATTTATGCTAAAATAAGCTTAAGGAAAATAAACTTAAAAATTATTTCAAAAAATAAATTAATGGAGTGAATAGTATGAAAAAAAACATGAAAAATATAGGAGACATCATTTACTACACCTTAACAAGTGTAACAACTATTTTAATTTTTGTTGTCATTTACGTTCTTTTCGATTTCAATTTGTTCTTGTCCCTGATTATCAGTATAGCTATAGGCGCATTCTTTATTTATAAACAATCTTTAAATGAAAATTCTGATCCTTCTAAAAAACTAAAACGGCTATCTCCCGAAAAAGAAGCTTTTTATAAAGCTAAAGGCATGTCTAAAGAAGAAATTCAATTTTTTAGAGAAACAATGCATACAGCTAAATTAAAATTATTGCGCTTAGAAAAAAACTTAAACAGTGTTTCTAAACTAGAAGCAATTGAAAAACGCAACAACACTATTCAATTAGCTAAATCTTTATTTAAAGGCATCACCGCAGAACCAAATCGTTTACATGAAGTCGATAAATTTTTATATGTCCATCTTCCTTCTTTAACCGATTTAACAGATAAATATTTGGAAATCAGCCAACATGAAGTGAAAAATAAATCGACCTTTGATATTCTTGACGAAAGTGCCACTACGATTGATGAAATGTGCCAATTAATTGCCGAAGATTATGTTCTTTTTAAATCTGATGATTTTGAAGATATGGCCATAGAGGTAGAACTTGCAAAGAAGGCTATTGAACGCGATAATGGACATGCACATTCAATTGAATCAGAAGAATTATAATCTTTAAGGAGATGGTAAGATGAGTACAGAAAATGATGCAATTAAACAACCTGCTACAGTTAAAGAAGTCGACTCTGAATTAGAAAGCTTATTAGCTAATCCGTTCGGAGATGCTTCGGCAAATGCTCCTGTATTGCAAAAACAAGCACAAATTGAAAAAGAAATGATTCAAACAGAGCAAGAACCACGCTTGATTGATAGCTTACCAAAGGAACGACAAGAACAGGCTAGATCTTTAGCTGAACAAATAGATGTAACAAATGCTCAATCTGTCATGATGTATGGTTCTGCTGCTCAACAAAAACTTGGAGAATTTTCGCATTCTATGTTAAATCACGTTCAGAACCAAGATACAGGAGAAATTGGGGACACCTTAAATGATTTAATGTATCGCTTGAATGAAGCTAATCCAGAAGATTTACGAGCTGAGGATAGCAATGTCTTCAAAAAAATCTTTGGTCGTGTAAAAAAATCGATTTATGAAATGACCGCTAAATACCAAAAAATCGGTGCTCAAATCGATAAAATTTCTGTCAAACTAGACAAAGAAAAAGCGGGCTTATTAAACGATAATTTAATGTTAGAGCAACTGTATACGAAGAACAAAGATTATTTTGATGCCTTAAATATTTACATCGCTGCTGGAGAATTGAAAATTGACGAGTTGCTCAACACCCTTATTCCAGAAGCGGTTAAAAAGGCTGAGACAAGTACCAATCAAATGGACGTACAAACAGTAAATGATTTGAATCAATTTTTAGATCGCTTAGAAAAACGGACGCATGACTTGAAGCTAGCGCGTCAAATGACAATTCAACAAGCTCCTCAAATTCGTTTGATTCAAAATACCAATCAAGCTCTAGCAGAAAAAATTCAATCTTCAATCAATATGGCGATTCCATTATGGAAAAATCAAATTGCGATTGCTCTTACTCTGCTTCGCCAAAAAGATGCTGTCACTGCTCAACGGCAAGTATCTGAAACCACGAACGATCTGATGAAAAAGAATTCTGAAATGTTGAAAATTTCTTCTATTGAAACAGCAAAAGAAAACGAACGTGGCATCATTGATATCGAAACGTTGCAACAAACACAAAATGATTTAATTGAGACTTTACAAGAAACACTACAAATCCAACAAGATGGCCGTGTTAAACGAAAAGAAGCAGAACGTGAACTATCTGTTATGGAAACTTCTTTACGTGATAAGTTATTGGAACTTACCACAGATAAAAGCTAACAACTAAGCAATTGAAATAAAAAGCATTGGCTATTGCTTTTTATTTCAATTGCTTTTTTTAGTTATTTTTTTCATGAAGTGCATATCATTTGATATGTGAACAGAATGTGACTATACTAATAAGTGTAGTAAAGAAAAACATTTTTTTGAAGGAGGACAAGATCATGGGATTTATTTGGTCATTAATTGTAGGTGGAATTTTAGGAGCTATCGCAGGTATGATAGTTGGTAAAGATGTGCCAGGAGGTATCATCGGTAACATTATCGTTGGATTTATCGGTTCATGGATCGGTAGTTCATTATTAAGCGACTTTGGCCCAATTATTGGTGGGTTTGCGATTATTCCAGCATTAATTGGAGCTATTATTTTAATTTTCATTTTTTCTCTTATCGTTGGAAGACGTAAAGGTTAAAAATAACTAATTTAATAAAGAAACAAAAAAAGCCGTTCAAGAAATTTCTTGAACGGTTTTTTTGTTTGGCTCTTCGTCAAATAGTGTGGCTGCTTCTAAAAATTCTTTCGGAATAGACGGATTTGCTTGTAAGAGCCCTGGTACCGTCTTAAGCCTCAAACACAGCTTAATCGCTAAAGCGTTAAGGCTGTGTCATTCGCATTGAATACTTTACAAGGCTACAAGCAATCCTATTCCTCCAGAAGTATTAAGCATGAACTGAATTCATCTATCAACACTAAAAAATATAAATCCTTTTATTTTATTCTTCTTCTTGATCAAATTGACTATTATAAAGATCAGCATAAAAACCATTTTGTTCCAATAAAACTTCATGGTTTCCACTTTCTACTACATCTCCGTCTTTCATCACAATAATTAAATCTGCATTTTTAATTGTAGATAGACGATGAGCAATCACAAATGATGTTCTTCCATTCATCAAGTGATCCATTGCATTTTGAATAATAATTTCAGTACGCGTATCCACTGAGCTTGTTGCTTCATCCAAAATCAATAATGGTGCATCTGCTACCATAGCACGAGCAATTGTCATTAATTGTTTTTGACCAGCTGATAAACTTGTTGTATCATCTAGAATCGTATCGTAACCGTGTGGCAATGTTTGAATAAAGTGATGAACACCAACTGCTTTACAAGCATTGACAACTGCTTCATCGGTTACTCCTTGTTTGCTGTAGACGATATTTTCTCTCACTGTTCCTTCAAACAACCAAGTATCTTGTAATACCATACAGAATTGTTCATGCAAAGCTTCACGTGTCACACTAGAGATGGGTGTTCCATCAATGTAGATTTCTCCACTATTCACTTCATAAAAACGCATCAATAAGTTTACTAATGTTGTTTTACCTGCGCCTGTAGGACCTACAATTGCAATTTTTTGACCGGCTTTAGCTTCTAGAGAAAAATCATTGATGATTAAGCGATCAGGATTGTAACCAAACTTAACATGATCAAATGTCACATTTCCTTTGACCGTACCTAATGAAGTTGGTTTTCCTGTTTCAACTTCTAATTCTTCTTCTTCTAAGAAGTTGAAAACACGTTCACTAGCTGCTGCTGCCGATTGTAAACTTGTAAAAGCTTGCGCAATTTGAGAAAGAGGTTGTGTAAAGAAACGGATATACATCATAAAGGCAACAATCACACCAAAAGTAATTTGATCATTAAACGCTAAATAAGCTCCTACTACACACACAACGACGTATCCAAAGTTCCCAATGAAATTCATTAAAGGCATCATTAGACCAGAAATATATTGCGATTTCCATGCGCTATCGAATAAAGTGTCATTGATGACATTAAATTCTTTAATAGCTGCTTCTTCACCATTAAATGATTTTACAATATTATGCCCCGTATAGATTTCTTCTACATGACCATTTAATTCCCCTAAACTCTTTTGTTGTTGTCTAAAGTATTTTTGAGATTGTTTAATAATCATAATCATTAATGAAAAACCTAGAATAGTTGACAAAATAGCCGCAATAGCCATCGGTACATTTGTATAAAACATCATAATCAACGAACCTGTAAACAAACTAATAGCTGTCACTAATTGACCCAAACTTTGGTTTAATGTTTGGCCAATTGTATCGACATCATTTGTAACACGGCTTAAAATATCACCATGATTGTTACTGTCAAAGTAGCGTAAAGGCAACCGATTGATTTTTGACGAAATATCTGTACGTAATTTCTTCGTTACATTTTGAGTGACCGTTGCCATAATAAACCCTTGGAAATAAGACAGAATAACTCCAAGAACGTATAATGTCACTAATAATAATGCAATACTTTTAATTCTTTCTAAATCAATTTCCCCTGTAATACCTTCAGTGATCACATCCGTAATTTCACTAAGACGATCAGGACCTATTAAATTAAATACGGTACCGATAATAGCAAATACAAATGCTATTATTATATAAATCATATAAGATTTACAGTAATTTACTAACTTACCAATAGATTCTTTAAAATTATCCGGTTTTCTACTTGACATTGGACCATTTTCTGGAATGTTTTTATTTTTTTTACTCACCTGCTAATTCCTCCTTAGAAAGTTGAGAATAAGCGATGTCTTGATAGACTTCACACGTTTGCATCAATTCTTGATGTGTACCAATTCCAACAATTTTTCCTTCTTCTAAAACAATAATCTTATCTGCATCACGAATAGTACCAATACGTTGAGCAACAATTAATTTTGTTGTATCTGCTAACTCTGTGTTTAGTGCGGCGCGTAAAACACGGTCAGTTTTGTAATCTAATGCTGAAAATGAATCATCAAACACTAAGATTTCTGGTTTGCGTGAAATAGCACGTGAAATAGCTAAACGTTGACGTTGTCCACCAGATACATTGCTACCTGATTGAGCGATAGAAGCATCATATCCATCTTCCATTTTTTCAACGAAATCAGTACTTTGAGCAATTTCAATAGCTTTTTTCATGTCGTTTTCTGTAACTTCATGACCAGCGTCTCCATAACTCACATTTGAACGAACTGTTCCACTAAATAAGAAGGCTTTTTGCGGCACAAAACCAACTAAAGAATGCAAATATTTTTGCGTATATTCTCTGATATCGTGACCATTAATTTTGATTGCTCCACTTGTTACATCAAAGAAACGAGGAACCAAGTTAACAAGTGTACTTTTCCCACTACCTGTAGAACCAATAAAAGCAACTGTTTCACCTTTATTTGCTGTGAAAGAAATATTTTTTAAGATAGCTTCACTAGCATCTGGGTATTGGAATGTCACATTATCAAAAACAATATTCCCTTTTTGATTACTAGCAGTTTTTGTTAACGTTCCATCTTTGATAGTTGCTTTTGTATTCAACACTTCAATGATACGTCCAGCTGATACAGATGCACGTGGTAGAATAATAAACACCACTGTTAACATCATAAATGACAGAACAACTTGAACAGCATATGAAGAAAATACGACCATATCACTAAATAGAGTAATACGTTCTAAAGCACTTGTCTGGTTGACTAGTTGAACATCATTAATCAAATAAGCACCAATCCAGTAAATTGATAAGCTTAGACCACTCATGATTAAGGTCATACCGGGTCCCATAACTGCCATAATTCTAGTAATAAATAAGTTTGTATTTGTTAATTTATTATTGGCTTTTCCAAATTTTTCTTCTTCAAAATTTTCTGCATTGTATGCACGAATCACACGTAATCCCGTTAAGTTTTCGCGTGTCACACGATTTAAATTATCAGTTAGGTTTTGGATAATTTTAAATTTAGGGATAGCAAATATTACAACGATACTAATGATAAGCAATAACACGACTACTGCACCAGCTGTTGCAAGAGTCCATTCCCAAGATTTATCCATTATTTTTGTAATGGCCCAAATAGCCATGATTGGTGCTTTGATTAATACTTGTAATCCTAATGACATAGCCATTTGTATTTGTGTTACATCATTTGAAGAACGAGTAATCAAACTTGCCGTAGAAAAATGATTGATTTCTTCCATGGAAAATCCTTCTACTTTTGTAAATACTTCTTTTCTTAGTGTACGTGATAGTCCGGCTGCTACTTTTGAAACAAAAAACACTGTTACGAAAGAGGCTACTAAACTACCTAAGGCACACAACATCATATATCCACCATTTTTAAAAATGTCATTCATTTCTGATCCTGGAATTTGGATAAGTTGAGTGATTTTAGACATGTATTCTGGTAATTCTAAATCTAAATAAACTTGAGTAACGATAAAAATAACACTACATAAAATCATTAGCCATTCTTTTCGTTTTAAATACTTTAATATTTTCAGCATAGTCGTTCTCCTTCATCCCTTAAAATAAATCTTACTCGATGTCTTTCAACATATTTTGTTGCATTTTGTAAATTACCGTAAAAAACTGTTCAAGCTCTTTTTCCGATAACCCTTCAGTCAGTAAATTTTCAATTCTTTGGTATTCTCTACTCACTTCTTCGACAAGACTTTGGCCTTTTTCTGATAATTGCAATTTTTTCATTCGTGCATCTTGTTCACTGGAAATCCGTTCAATTAATCCTTTTTCTTCCATATTTTTCAGCATTTTTGAAGTCGTAGACCGACGCATTGAAAAAGCTTTTTCAATGTCCTTTTGAAATACATCTTTGTGCTTAGAAGTATTTAAAAATCCAATAATCATTCCATGCATTTTAGTCATAGACAATCTTTTATCTTCAATATTACTGGACTTGACATTTCTCTGTATGAAATTCATTAATTTACGTATTTCCATTCCAATTTCCTTTTTATCGCTTTCTTCATCAAAAAAAATTTTTCTCACCTCAATCTTTAGCATTATCTTAATAGAAGCTCAATAAACGAACTATTGTTAGCACGCTAACAATAATAACTCGATACTAACTTTTAGTCAATAGAAACATCAACATTTTAAAAAATAAAATAGAGCGCAAAAAGTACCAACAGATTTTTCGGTCTGCTGGTACTTAAATGTAGCTCTATTAGTTATTTCTCATGGTTATCATGAAATTATTTACTTGTTTGAGTTGAAATTATAGTTTTACAACGTTTGCAGCTTGAGCTCCGCGGTTTCCTTCAACAATTTCAAATTCAACAGCTTGGCCTTCTTCTAATGATTTAAAGCCGTCTCCTGTAATTGCACTGAAATGTACAAAGATGTCGTCTCCACCTTCAACTTCAATAAAGCCAAAACCTTTTTCTGCATTAAACCATTTTACCGTTCCTTTTTCCATAATTCACTGTACCTCCGATTATTCATTTTGCAATTGATTCTTTTTTGACTACTTATTTCTCAAAGTAATGAAATCGATTACAGGTTTATTATAACTCAGGTTTTTTCATTTTGCAAGGGGTTACTTTACTTTAATAGAGCCTTTATTGAAAATGATTCACTTTTTTAAATGGTTGAAAGACCTTCAATAAACTCACGGTAAGTTTTATCTTCATTCAGCAAGATGACTTCACCATTAGTTAACTGATGGTTTAGAATATCTTCTAAAGAAATAATAACTTTGCTAAGAAATGTTGCATTACCAATCAGATCCATCCAATAATTTCCATTCTCTTTCTGATGAACGATTGTTTGCACCATACCACCGGGATTAGTTACTTGAATTTTTTCTTCTAATCTACCATCTTTTAACAATACATACATTAGACTGCTAGCGGCCATTGCCGTACCACAAGCATTTGTAAATCCTACTCCTCTTTCAAATGTGCGAACAAATATTTTTTGATTGCCTAGTTCTTCAACGAAACTAACATTTACTCCGTCAGGAAAATAAGGATTTGCTCCATTTAAATAAGTGGCCAGTTCTTTAAGCAATGAGCTTTTTATTGTTTTATGGTCAACGAAACTAATCAAATGAGGATTGGGTACTGCTACAGTTGAAAAATGTAATCCTGGTGCTAATTCAGGTAATTCTTGATCAATAAATGTTTCATCTTTCCAATTAAAGGGCAATTTAGCTACGTTAAAAGAAACAGGAGAAATCTCTACTTGAAAAGTTTGAACATCTTTTCCTAATTCTTCTGCTTTTTTTACATGGAGATCAGCATGCATCGTCTCAATTAATAACTCGTCTTGATTGTGTTTTTCAGAAAGGTAACGAGCAACCGTTCTTAATCCATTGCCACACATACTGGCTTCACTGCCGTCATAATTGATGACTCTCATACTTTCACCAGTTGTTTTATGCTTTGCATTCCCGACTAATAAAACACCGTCTGCTCCATTTAAAAGCCCGTTACCGCGATCCGTGATAATCTTAGTTAGAGAAACCAATTCTGCTTCGGTCAGTGTTCTTTCTAATACTGTTTCATCCAAAATAAAAAATTCATTTTCTGATCCGTGTACCTTGATTAATTCTAATTCCATTTAACCGAACCTCCTGCTTTTTTTCTTATTTTACCTATCCTGATTTTAAAATACAATAAAAAATGTGCATTCAAGCATAATCTCTTGAATGCACATTTTTATCTAAACTTTATTCTGCTTCTGGAACTAATGCTTCTGGAAAGTGTTCT
>NZ_ABHH01000025.1:0-29947 GCF_000171855.1 Carnobacterium sp. AT7
CCAGCAGCATCAGCTGTACGAACCATTGTTCCAACATTTCCTGGATCTTGAACATTATCTAACAACAAAAAAGGCTTATCTAATAAAGGTTTTTCTATTAAATCTGTTTTTTGAATAACAGCAAAAATCCCCTGAGAAGTTTCTGTCTCACTTAAGACTTTGGCAATTTCCGTCGAAATTTCAACTTGTTTTTCTTCATCAAATTGCGGGATATCTTCAAAAGCGATTTCTTCACTTATCATCATTTCCAAAATGTCTGCATGATTTTTTAAAGCTTCTTCTATTAAATGAAATCCTTCTATTAAATAAGTTCCTGCTTTTTGGCGCCCTTTTTTGGAGTGAAGCTTTTTCCAGTTCTTTACACGTTCATTTTTTGTAGATAAAATTAATTCCATTTGTGATCCTCCGCCCATTTCTTCTTCTCATTCATTCTACTAAAAAAGTCCTCTCTTTAAAAGAGAGGACTTCAGCTATTTAAGTTTTTAATTCGTAATCTTATACAAACCGTTCACTTTTTTAGTTCTTTCTTCTATAGATAGTTAGCTGGATCGACACGAGAACCATTTACATAAACTTCAAAGTGTAAATGTACTCCTGTAGAAGAACCGGTCGTACCCATTGTTCCAATTTGTTGACCCTGAGAAACGTGTTGTCCAGGAGAAACAAGCAAACTACCTGCAACCATATGGGCATAAAGTGTTTGAAGACCATTTCCATGATCAATTTTCACATAGTAACCCCAAGAACTATGGTATCCAGCAAAAACGACTGTTCCACTTTGTGCTGCTACAATTGGACCACCACCACCAAAATCAATACCACCATGTAATTTATTTACACCAGTAATAGGGTGGATACGGTATCCGTATGAAGAAGTTGAGTAACCGCCACTTGGTTTGATGAATCCTGAACTATTTGAAGAAGACGGGCTACTTGAAGGTGCAGTAGTACTGCTTGAATCCTTAGAACTGTTCGATGAAGAACTATTAGCTGTTTGTTTAGCTTCAGCTTGTGCAGCTTGTGCTTCCGCCTCAGCTTCTGCTTTTTTAGCAGCCGCTTGTGCTTGTTCTTCTTCAGCAATAATACGTTGACGTTCTTGTTGCAACTCGCTTGACAAGACACTTGTTTGAGTAGCAATAACGGCTTGTTCTTTAACAAATTGATTTTTTTCAGACTCTGTCATATCGTATTTTGTTGCCACTTGAATAATTTTATCATCTAGTTCTGCTTTTTGAGCAACTAAATTATTTTTATTAACTTCAATTTCTGATTTTAATGATTCTATCGCTACTTTTTCTTCTTGTGCAGCTTGTTCATTTTTTTCTACTTCTTTTTTATCATTCTCTTGTTGAGTTACAATATCTTTATTTGCAGAAACCAATTGATTTACCACACCTACACGGCCAATTAAATCAGACAAACTATCTGCCGATAATACCAACTCTACCATATTAGTAGTATTACCATCGGTTTGAACAGATCTTGCTTGATGCTCTAATTTTTCTTCACGTTTAGCAATTAAATCTTTAAGTTTTTCAATTTCTACTTTTAATTTTTCAATTTTTGCTTTTGAGTCAGCTAATTTCTGCTCTTGTGCTTTTAATTCTAGAACAACTGCATCAATGTCTGTTTGAAGTTTTTCAACTTCTGATTCAAGGTTTGCTTTTTCAGATTCTAGGTTATTTAACGTTTCTTCTTGTGATTGGATTTTTGAGTTTAAATCATTTGATTTATTTTCTAATTCAGCTTTTTGGCTCTCAAGATCTTCGACGCTCGCTGCTTCTGTCACAGTTGGCATTACGATAGGACTTGCAAGTAATAGTGCTGCAATTATCCCGGTCATTAATTTCTTTTTCAAAGTATGCCCTCCGTGGTTTTTTATACCCTTTTATTTTTCTCACATTTGTTAGTATAGCATAGAATTCATCCGAAAATGATGTTAATTCTTTAACAAAGCAGCTCGCTTTATTACATTCTTATTTCCGAAAGCGGATACATATTGTTTTTAATTTACGAAACGCTTGTTTTGTATATTTAGCCATATTTTGTACATATTTAACGAACTGTTAGATAATATACGTTAGTTAATAGCATATCTTCTTTAAAAGTATTTATAAGGAAATATAACTTAACCATTCTTAATAATTGTAAACGCTTTAAAAAAAGTCATTTAGTTATTATTTAGGTGGTATAATGGCTTCATAACTGAATGCTAGGAGGGTTTTTATGAATATATTAACCGCATAAAGAAGTTGATTTTCTTTGAATAATAAGTATCTGCTATTTCCAAAACTAGTTATCAAGATGAAACTTACAGATATTACACAATATTTATTGAATGTACTAATTTTAATAAATACCAAGCTTTATTGATAAAAGTAATTTAGTTGATTTTATTAGAATTATGGGAGGTGTAACATGCCAATATTAATAGTTGTGTTAATATTTATTATCATATTTGTATCAGTTTCATTTATAGGTAATTTGGTATTTAATAAAAATGTAGATAATGAGATAAAAGTATTATTTAACAAGGTAAAAAATAAAAGGTCACATATATCTAAGGCAGATATAGAAGTACTGCCACAAAATGTTCAAAGGTGGCTTAAATACGCCCAAATTATTGGAAAGGAAAAGGTAACATCTGTTCGTTTAAAGCAAAAAGCAACTATGAGATTAGAAATAGACAAAAGATGGATGCCTGTTCAGGCAGAACAATACTTTACCACAGAGGAGCCAAGTTTTATTTGGAAAGCAAATATTAAAATGGCTCCCTTATTTCATATTGTTGGAAGAGATATATACACGGAAGGAAAAGGAAACATGCTGATTAAATTCCTTTCATTATTTAATGTTGCCAATTCAAAAGGAAAAAAAATCAATCAGGGTACATTATTAAGATACCTTGCTGAGATGGTGTGGTTTCCTACTGCTGTAGTAAATAATTTTATAACGTGGGAAGAGATTGATACTAAACATGCAAAAGCAACTATGACATACAAAGAAGTGATCGCCTCAGGAGTATTAACCTTTAATGATAAGGGTGAGGTGATTAATTTTGAGGCTGAAAGGTACGGAGAATTTGACAACAAGTTCCGGTTAGAGTTGTGGTCAATTTCTTTGTATGCTTATAAAAAATTTGATGGAATAAAAGTTCCGACAAAAGGTGATGTCACATGGAAATTAAAGACTGGAAATTTTAATTGGTTTAATTTTGAAGTTACCCAAATTGAATATAATATACCATTACCCTATTAGTTTGCTGGTGAAGTTTTGGAAGTGACATAATTCGTATATTATTTTTTCCTCAAAAGATATGCAAAACCGGTTTGAATAGATGCTTTAAAGCTAGTTTGTTTAATATAAAAGGCAGAAAAAGAAGCAACTGAATACAGTCACTTCTTTTTCTTCACATAGTAAATGAATGCTTTTATGGTTCTTTATTCTCCTACTTTAATCACGATTTTACCCACTGCATGGTGTGTTTCACTCATTGCGTGAGCATCGTAAATGCCTTTTTCAGTCAAAGGATAAGTTGCGCCAATAATAGATTTCACTTTGCCTTCTTCCATTAATTGAGCTAATTCGGCCAATTGTTCTCCTTTTGGTTCTAACCAAATATTCTTAAACGTAACATCTGCTTTTTCAACTAATGCTTTGTCTGCTTCGCCAACAATTGAAATGATACGTCCAGTATGCGGTTTGATTACTTTAAAACTATTAGCTAAGATTTCTCCGCCCATAGTATCAAAAATAACATCTATATCACTCAAAATTTCTGTAAAGTCTTCATTCTTATAATCAATAAATTGATCTACTCCTAAGCTCAACAACAATTCACGATTTTTTTCGCTTGCTGTAGAAATAACATAAGCACCTTTACTTTTAGCTAATTGGATAGCATAAGTTCCGACTCCACCTGAACCAGCATGGATCAATACTTTTTCTCCTTCAACCAATTTGCCATGATCAAATAATGCTTGCCAAGCTGTCAATCCTGCTAAAGGAACAGCCGCTGCTTCTTCATAAGAAATCGTTTCAGGAATATAAGCCAATAAATGATCATCTACTGCAGTATATTCAGCATATGTTCCAAAACGTGTTGTCTCTGGGCGCGCGAAAACTCGGTCTCCAACTTTCCAGTCCGTTACTTCACTGCCGACTTCAACAATATCTCCAGCAACATCCCATCCCAAAATAATCGGAAATTCCCAAGGCATCATTGTCTGTAAATACCCTTCGCGTAATTTCCAGTCGATAGGATTGATTGAAGTTGCTTTTTCTTTTATAACTACTTGATGAGCACCCGCTTTAGGCATCGGTACTTCTGATTCTTTCAACTTTTCTTTTCCACCGTATTCTTCGATAATAACTGCTCTCATTATTCTTTCCTCCAAACACTAATCTTTTTACATAATTTTTATTAACACACTTCTTACTAATAATAAGTATACCAAAAAAAAAAAAAAAAGAAATCCTAATGATTTGTTCAGATTAAATATTCCATCTAACTTCTTCTTTTTTGAAGTGAATACATGCTATGATACTTAGAGGGACAAAGAAATCCAATTTTGGTTTAATAGGAAAGGAAGAATAACAATTTATGACAACAATTCGTACTTTAACCATAAAATATGCTCTGCTACAAAGCTTATATTGGATGGTATTTTGCTCCATCTATGGTTTTGCTTCAGTCTTTTTGCTCTCCCGAAGCTTCGAAAATCAAAATATTGGGCTTATTCTTGCCAGCTCCAATATCTTATCTGTTATTTTACAACCTACTTTAGGTGCTGTAATCGATAAGTTTAAAAGATTAACATTGAAATGGAGCTTAGCTATGCTTACGATTTTATCTATTGCCCTTCTTGTTTCTTTGCTTCTTTCTACTGGCGCTCCTGCAATTGAAGCATTACTATTTATAGCTGTAGTTTCATTAGTCTTATCCATGCAGCCATTCATTAATTCTTTTACCTTTGAACACATTAATAGTGGGGTAAAAATCAATTTTGGTTTAACAAGAGGAGCAGGTTCCCTAGCGTTCGCTCTAACTTCATACACGTTAGGTCTATTGTTAACACGCTTTAGTACAATTATTTTACCTATTGCCTGTATTTTTTTATTATTAGCTTTTTTGGTCCTTATTTTCACCTTTCCCGAAACTACTATTTCTGAAGTGCCATCTGCTCCAAATTTAAAGTCGAATAACCCTTTAACCAAAGAAAAAGAAACCTTTTTTAAAAGATACCCTCGCTTTGCCTATTTTCTAATAGGAGCGGCCTGTTTGTTTCTTTTTCATACTATTGTAAATACATATTTAGTCCAAATCATTCATTCGCTTGGAGGAAACGACAGTGACTTTGGTTTGTCGTTAATGATTACAGCTTTGAGTGAACTACCTGCTATGTTAGGATTCAGCTATTTATTGACTAAACGAAAAAGTGGTATTTGGTTGAAAGTAGCTGCCATTTCCTTTGTAATCAGAAGTATTCTTTTCTTACTATCAGGATCAATATTTATGCTTAATATTACTCAATTATTTCAAGGATTAGCATTTGCTCTTTACATTCCAGCCTCAACTTATTATGTCAATCAGCTAATGCAGAAACCAGATTATGTCAAAGGACAAGCGTTTAACATAGGCGCTGTTACCCTAGGTAGTGTGGTTGGAAGTTTTATAGGTGGATGGTTGCTAGACCATGCTGGTGTTCCAGAAATGTTAAGTGCTGGAATAGTGGCGGCATTTATTGGGTGTTTATTACTCTTTTATTCAGTAAAAACCGATATTTAGACATAGGAAAAAGCAACCAAAAGCTGTAAACATACCGTTTGCAACTTTTGGTTGCTTTTTCTGTTACCTTCAATAATGGATAATTATTTTTTTAGTTCTTTCATTAAATACATCAAATCTTTTTCAAAAGCAATTCCATACAAGGGATCAATTTGGTCTTCAATAGTCCGTTTGACCACTCTGGAAATGTAATTTACGGCTACTTCGTTGGCTCTTTTCAAGCTGTGTTTTTGAAATAAAAATCCTGCTACTACACTTGTAAACAAATCTCCTACTCCATCGAAATGCCCCGGATAAACTTCTGAAAAAGCATAATGGATTTTTGAACTTCCTTTGGAAATAAATGCAGCACCAACTTGTCTTTCATTTCCGGTTACACCCGATAAGACAATATTTCGGTTGTTTTTGTCCGTTAATTTCCTAATAATAGGTTCGATTTTTTCTATATTATGTGGCTTTTCTGGATAGTTTATTTCTGTTAGTAAGCAAGCTTCAGTCACATTTGGTATCAAGACATCTGCAAATTGACAAAGTTTACGCATCGCTTCAACATGCTCAGAGGTAAAACCCGGGTATAAAGTTCCGTGATCACCCATCACAGGATCTACTACAATTAGAGCTTCTTCTGTTGAAAATTGTTTGATAATGCTTTCCATCAATTTAATTTGTTCTATAGAGCCTAAATACCCAATGACTATCCCATCAAATTTTATTCCTAACGAACGCCAATGGTTTAAGATAGCTGGTATCTCAGCACTTAAATCTAAAAAAGTATAATCTTCAAAACCTTTACCAGTATGTGTAGACAACAATGCTGTAGGCAAGATGCTCACCCAGTTTTCTAAACAACTTAGAATTGGGACAGCCACATTCATTGAAATACGGCAACTTGCTGAAATATCTTGGATAACTAAAATTCTGGGCTGCTTCATCTTTTTCTCCTCTTCTACCTGGTTCTTAATTACTACTAGTCTAGCATAATTCACATACTAGAATCTGTTCTTTTCTAATTTTTTTTTGAATTTGAAAAAAATCATGACTTTAACATTGAAAAAAGATAAAATGATTTTATCACTATAGATAAAGGATGAGGATAATGCACAAAATTAATACTAAAGAAATTGTAACTTTTGCTTTATTGATGGCTTTAACTATCGTAATGACTATCCTTGTTCGCATTCCTTCTTTTCATGGTTACATTAATCTTGGGGATATGGTTTTATTGTTTGCAGCCCTTTTTTTAGGAAAAAAAGCTGGTTTTTTTGTGGGCGGATTGGGAAGTGCCCTTGCTGACATTATTATTGGTTATGCTTATTATGCTCCTATCACATTCGTAGTTAAAGGATTACAAGGCTATATTTGCGGTTGGATTTTTCAAAAAACAGGCTATAACAATCCCTTTTTAGCAGCTATTCCTGCTGGGATTTTTATGGCTTTAGGCTATTTCGTCGCCGAAAGCTTCATGTATGGTATAGCTGGAGCAGCTGTTTCAATTCCTGGTAATTTGCTTCAAGGAATGGTTGGAGCACTAGGCGCTGTTTTATTACAAAAAGGTATCGGCACTAAGATAAAAAGATAGTTACATTAAAAAAAGTATTGATGAGTATGCTCATCAATACTTTTTAGTTTAAATTAAACCAGAATTAAAAAAACTTCCTGCTATTATCTATTTATTTCAGCCGGTTTATAGTTGCTTTCCAATTTTTCCATTAGCAATCCTACAGACAATCCTACAAAGAATAACACAACTGTCACTGCTATTTCTCCAGCAGTCATGCCATTATATTGTTCAGGCATCGGAGCGATGATGACCGTTGAAGCTATTACAACACCCAAAATAAAGTGGAAGATAGATGTATAGGCAATTTCCATTAACTTGCTTACCAATTTAGACAATAATAACACGCATAAAATTGCCCCAATCGCAACAGGAATCAAAATAGAAAAGTTCAGATCTTTTATTCCTTCTGTCATCGGTTCATATAGATGCATATACATCAAGAAGTTTGACGGGCTTAATCCAGGAACAATAAAACCTAATGCAAAAATACCGCCAGCCATTACCCATGATAAAGTAGATTGTTCAACAATTACATTCATATTGAATTTTGCATAAAGTAATCCAATAAAAGCAAGAATAGCAACAACTACTGTGATAACAAGATGATAAGGTTTGCGTCCATTTTTTCCAGCTTCTTTGTATAAAGCGGGCAATGTTCCCAGAATACAACCGATAAAGCACCATAAAACCTGAACCTCATTATTTTTCAAAAAATAATCAATCGGATACGCTAGTACAAAAATCCCGAATAAACCACCAATCCCTACTGGAATAAAATAGTTTACATTTTTAAGAAAATCTTTGCGAATATTTGAAAGAAATGCAATCATATTTTCATAAATTCCAAATACAGCAGCTAATGCTCCACCACTTACTCCAGGCAAGATAGCGCCAGAACCAATGAACATTCCTTTCACAAATCGAATAAACCAATCAATAATACCTTCGTTTTTTTTCATAATAACTAAATATACCTCCACTCACTTAAAAAAAAGCGATTATTGTTTTATATATACTGCTTTTAATATTATGACCCAAATCGTTTTTTTTTGATACACTTTATATACTTTCTTAATGATTTTTAAATAAATAATATGACTGTCTCTCATACAACAAACAGCCAATTGGAAGCTATCTTTTACTATAATACTTATCCATACATCAAATGACAAGCATAACAGTATAAACAACTACTTTTTTCATCAGAAGTGAAAATTATATCTTTTCCTCCTATTATTAGTCAATCAAAAAAATTAGTTTTTTTCCCCTTTATTCAATTTAGAAGGATATATTCTTACTTTATTTTTATATTCTTGTGTTAGTTTATAAAATTCAGTTTTATTCACCTTATTAAACTTGTGATTCCATTTAAACATATTTATAAGCATTGAAAAAGTTGGTTTATAATTTGCTTTTTCTACTTTTAATACTTGCTTCACATATCTAAATAAAATACGTTTTACTCTGATAAAATAAGGTGTATCTAGAAAAATAATAGAATCCGCATTTTTAAAACTATTAATCACCCATTCTTTTGTACTAGTTCCTTCTAAAATCCACGTTTCAGTTTTACTGATTTCTTCTATCCTTTTTACTATTTCCTCATCAGACCTTCTACAATCTCCTGATGGCTGTCTTTCAAAAATGATATTATCTATCTCATAATAGGGAATATTTAGTTCACTTGAGAGCTTCTTTGCTAAAGTCGTTTTTCCACTACCCACAGAACCAACGATATGTATTTTTCTTTCTGAGCCCACTCCAAAACTCCTCCAATGATTAAACCAGTTACTTTATATAGAATGTATACTAATATACGCTTTATTGTTATCAGTGTCTTTATTATTTCCTTTTACCGTTAATATTTTCTAGTATTTTAGTTAATAAAAAAAGTAACCACAGTATCTATTGACATAGAAATTAGGATCAATAGAAAAGCACGATCTATAATCATTTGACTCTTACTTCTACTATCTGAGTGGTCTAAAAACAATCTAACTTCTTCATATGTCATCCATGTAATCCCGAAAACAAGAATAACTGATAGCAAGGATATATCTGATGTGAAAGGTGTTTTAATAAAATAATTGATTGTTAATGGAATAAATAGAAATAATGATAATCCTTTTAATACATATTTCTTACCCATATATTACCTCCATTTGACTGTTTAAACTCTCATTTTTTTCAAATTAATAAAATAATAAACACTCTAAATTTCTAGCTATTTTGCAATATTTAATTTAGTTTCTATCATTAATTCCTCTAATTTTTATTATAGTCTCTTATGACAGATGGTACAATATAGATGATAGGGTTTACACTATTTGATTATTTTTTTTTATTCCTAATTGATTGTTAGCAGTAGTTGCTCAGTACTCAAAAAACAAGTTAACCATGACACTTCTTTGAAAATATGTACACGGTTTGTCCATCACTGTTTTGGGTTACTTCTATAAGTTGATACCCTCTTTTTATGTAATAATTTGGAGCATTTTCTGTTTTAAGAAAGACTGCTTCATACCCTATCTTTTCTAAGTGTGCTATAGCCATTGTTAGCAATTTTTCAGCAATCTTTTGATTACGATATTCGGGTTCTACTACTAACGACGCAATCCAAGGAGTTGCTTCTTTTTTTTCTGCCCAATCATTTTCAAAAAGCGATACAGACCCTACTAACTTTTCATTTTTAGTTGCTATAAAAGTCATTGGGAAGTTTTTTTCATAGGTATGCGAGAAAAAATCAACACATTCTTTATACGACTTAGTGCTAGCTGTTTTTAATACAAATTCATTAAACACTTCTAAAGCGACATCTTCAACGTATACTTTATTGTTGCAGAGCATTTCAAATTTCATTTTCATTCTCACCTTTCTATGTATTCTGGCTAGCATAAAAAAACTATGTTTGCTTTGAGTAGTTAACATATTATACCAAACAACACTTATCTTGGCGTGATTTAACCACATACTTTATATTCTAAAATCTGAGTTATACTTATATTAGAAAACGGATACACTATTATTTTACTTCACTTTAAAAAAAGCATACAATAAGGAAGTAACATCTTTAAAAATGAGGAGGAAATAATTTATGATGAAAGAAAATTCTTTTGTGTTTCACAATGGTGTTGAGATCCCAAATATCGGTTTTGGTACTTGGCAAATCCCAAATGAGGAAGCATATGATGCCGTAACAATGGCTCTTAAAAATGGCTACACTCATATTGACACAGCATTAGCTTACCAAAATGAAGAAAATGTTGGAAAAGCAATCAAAGATTTTGATTTACCACGTGAAGAAATCTTTATCACTAGTAAATTACCAGCTCAAATTAAAGGTTACGATGAAACCTTAGAGGCTTTCAACACCACTATTACAAACTTAGGTGTAGATTATTTAGACCTTTATCTTATTCATGCTCCATGGCCTTGGAATGAAAAAGGTGCTGACTATACCGAAGAAAACATTCAATCTTGGAAAGCTATGGAAAAATTATACAACGATGGTAAGATTCGCACTATCGGAGTTTCTAATTTTTCTGTGTCAGATATTCAAGCTCTTATCGATGCTTGTGACATCGTACCAATGGCTAATCAAATTCCATTCTACGTTGGACATGATCAAGAGGAACTTCTTGCTTTTTGTAAAGAACACAATATTGTGGTTGAAGCTTACTCTCCATTAGCAACCGGTCAAACATTAAACAGTCCAGAAATTAAAGAAATGGCAGAAAAATACGATGTGACTCCTGCACAATTATGTATCCGTTATTGTTTAGAACGCGAAACATTGCCACTTCCTAAGTCAACACACGAAGAACGAATTGTTGAAAACAGTCAATTAGATTTCACGATTTCTCCCGAAGACGTGGAAAAATTGAGCGCTGTTGAAGATGTACGTAAATAATTTTTAATAATTAACTAGATGACCTGAGGAAATTATCTCAGGTCTTTTTTTATTAAGTTAACTTTTTCTAATTTTTTTATTTTCTTATTCTTAGAATTGTGCTACGCTACTTTTATTAAGTTGTTCGAGAAGTAACTTATCTGTACTTATTTCTTACTACTTTATAAAAAAACAAGATAAGGATACAGATCAAATAAATCACCTGTTTTCTTATTTGTAAGGAGCTTATTATGCTATCATCTTTTTCAAAAAATATTCAAACAACACTAGTCACTTCATTTTTTAGTAGTTTAGTTTATGCTTGTACCATTCCTTACTTGATTATTTATTTATCTGGTATATTTAGCTCAGAAACGCTTGGTTTATTAGTCATGATAAATGTTGTCTCTTCATTTTTAGCTGGAATCGTCGGTGGCTATTTAGCAGATAATTTTCAACGAAAAAAAATACTCATGATTTTCCAAAATTTATATGGCGTTTCCTTATTTATTGTTGCCTTAAATTTTACTGGTCTTCTACCACAGCATTTTTGGTTAATCGGTGGGTACCTTATTTGTGGTATTACTTATAACTTATATTATTCCGCTTTTGATGCTGTATTACTTGACTCTACTGTTCCAAATGAACGTAAAAAAGTCTATCAGTTGCAGTACTGGACATTTAATTTATCAATGGCTTTAGGCGCTTCAATTGGTGGTTTCTTATTTAAACATTACTTAGTTTACTTATTTTTAGGAGCAGCTCTTTTACAATTCGTCGTTTCCGCTTTTCTGCAAAAAGAACTTTCTTATAAAAATAAGGTATCTCATAAAAAAGGAAAAACAATTTTCCATGATTTGTTTACCAACTATTATATTGCTGCTAAAGATAAACGGTGGGTTATTTTAATTTTAGGAATTGCTCTTTATAGCGCAGCAGAATTTTCTTTACAAAACTATACTGGAATTCGTTTATCAAAAGAATTTAACCCAATCACATTATTCTCGATCCCTATTGACGGTGTAAGAATGCTTAGTCTTTTACAAGTAATCAACACCATTATGGTTGTTTGTTTCACATTCGTGGTTTCACGATTAACTGAGAAAAAGAACGAACGTACTGTTGTCATCGTTGGTTTGTTTGTTTATGTTACTGGTTATAGCTTAATGGCTTCTGCCAATAGCATTTACCTATTGATTCCATTAGCAATTATAGCTACTATTGGAGAATTAGCTTCTGCTCCTATTTTAAATGCTCGTCAAGTTAATTTGATACCTGAAGACAAACAAGCTTCCTATTTAAGTTTTGCTTCTCTTTCTTTCCAAGGTTCTCAGCTTTTAGCTGCATTAGGATTAACATTGGGTGGGTATCTTGCTGCTGGCTTAATTAGCGGCTATATCATCATTTTAGGAGTTGCCGGTATTTATTCTGTTGTTTCAAGCTTATATGGCACTAAAAAAACAGTCAAATATGACTAACCATTTACACTTACCAACTATGTAAACAAAACTAAACCACTGATAAACTATTTTGACTAGTTCATCAGTGGTTTCTTAAATCTCATTTTTATTTTTCTTCATCTATTTGTAAACACCAAATTGCTATAACGATACCTAATACTAACTGACCATCTTTTTCTTCTTTACAATCTAATACATAAGCATCACCATAGGAAAACTATTTCTTTTTGAAAGAAGCAATCTCACTAAATCCGGACTTAATTTCATAATCCTCTTTTTCAACATTGCCTTTGATTTTCCAATTCACTTTATCAATTTCATAGTCGGATGAAAATAAATTTGATTCTTTTTTTACTGTAGCAATTTTTTCTCCTTGTTGATAAATAGCATATTTAGGAACTAACCCTATCTTTTTCTCTTCAATTGAAAGGACTTTCTTCTCATTGTGATCATAAATATGCACTTTGTTCCCAATTGATATTCGTTCGCTTTTAATCTTATAAACGAGTTGATTTTGTTCATCTCGAACGATTAACTGATCTCGCCATGAAAAACGTTTCTCTTTAATATACAATTTCATTATCAGACACCTCTTTCAAATGATCGAATAGGATACAATTTAATTATAATCATCCTTTTAGTCATACGCTACTATTAAGCTAGTTGTGAACAATTCTTTACATTATTTTCTCTATGCTTTTGCTTTATTTTAGATGAGATTCTCATTTAAAGTTCGATATGCTATGATGAACGTATCAAACTTACTGATATTAGAGGTGAAATCGTTTTGAATTTCGAGCAAAATTACACTCAATTACAAAAACAACAATTGGCTATGACCCCCCAATTGCAACAATCCATTCAAATGTTGCAATACAATCGTAAAGATTTAGTTGAATTTTTAAAACAGAAATCATTAGAAAATCCTTTCATTTCTATTTCTGTAAAATCGACACCAAGAAACCAAGGAACTTCGACACAAAAATACAATAGCAATCAGTCAAGAACAGATCAAACGTCTAATGGGTCTGTCTGGGATACAGTGGCAACCACTCCTGCTGCTTCTCTTTATGCTACTGTTATTGATCAAATTCATTTATCTTTTAGAGAAACTGCCTTACGTGATTTGATTATTTGGTTAGCACAATATCTTGATAATAATGGATACCTAACTGTTTCATTGGAAGATGCTTGTACGCTAACTCAAGCAGACCCTCTTCAACTACTGGATGCATTGACTCTTTTACAACAATTGGAACCTGCAGGAGTAGGCGCCAGAAATTTGCAAGAATGTTTGATGCTTCAAACAGAAAGAAAGGAAGAAGCACCCAACCTTGCCTATTTGATTCTTGAAGAGGAATTTGAAGCTTTTGCTAATCGAAAATGGGAATGCATTGCAAAGCGTTACGCTATATCATTGAGTGAAGTTCAAGAAGTGTCTGATTTCATTAAAACTCTTACACCACATCCTGGAGCAATCTTTTCAAGTACTCCTACTCAGTACATTCGTCCTGATTTATCTGTTAAAGTAACCGATGAACAAGAGATTGTAGTAAGTTCTGTTAAGTCTGGGCTTCCCGTTATCATTTTTCAAAAAGAGTATTATGAAGAATTGAAAGTGCTCAAAGATAAAGAGGTTTCAACGTTTTTAACGGAAAAACAATCCGAATATGAGTGGCTTAAAAGAACGCTTATTCAACGAGAAGATACGATTCTTAAAATTGGAATTGCCATCGTAAATGCACAGAAAGCATTTTTTCTATCCGAAGATCATCCCATCCAATCTTTAACGCTTAAAACAATTGCCGAAGAGTTGAGTATTCATGAATCTACAGTAAGTCGTGCCATCAATGGAAAATACCTTACAACCGAATTTGGATTATTTGAGTTGAAACACTTCTTTACAAATGCTTTATTGTCTACTTCTGAAGATCATGACGGTGCTATTTCTTCTAACCAAATAAAGAAAGAAATACAATCTTTAATTCAAAATGAAGATACAAAAAAACCCTTATCTGATCAAAAAATCGTGGATATTTTACAAAAAGATGGCATTAAAATATCTAGGCGAACAGTCACAAAATACCGTGAAGCTCTGTTTATTGCTAGCTCTCCAAAACGCAAACGATTCGATTGAAAACTACTCATCCTTTGCAATCTATGACTTCTCAGACAAAAAAGCTGTCTCATCCATTTAGGATTGAGACAGCTTTTTTTGAATCATTTGTTTATTTTACATCAACGAATAAATAAAATTCACTATTGTACTGATCATCATAAATATCAATTGAGGTAAACAATACCTTCATTTCAACTTGTTCGTTTTCCGTTACAACCGTTCCTTCTTCTATCGTAAATAGATTTTCAGTCTGAGTAGTTGTGGCTACTTGCTCCATTGCCTCTTGAAGATCAATGCTCATAAGACTTTGTTTATTTTCATCCATTAAAACAAGATTTTTGCCTTCTTTACCTTGGGTCTCAATTGCATAAGTTGAATCGCCAACTTCAAATTCTATCGCTGAACGTTCACTAAATTCATAGTAAGAAATGGCAATCATCTTATCGTAATCTTCAATTGAAATCACTGGGTGTTGCTGGCGATCTAATGTAGCATAATACGCATCTTGAGCAGGCTGGTTATTTACAAAACCTGTTTCACCGTATATAGGTTGGAAACCAAAAATTTCTTCAAATTGATACGTTAGTTGTTGTCCATAAGGCGCTAGCCATTTTATATCTTCCGTGTAATCCATATCCGTTAAATAATAAATGGTTTGGCTAATCTTAATTTTATCTTCTTTAGATACATCAGCATTCGGAATAAGTTTGTTTTCTTCTAGCATTTGATTCTTTTCCAGTGTTTCTTTCAACAAATTAGTCTGCGACGTTTGACTGACCGTAAAAGCATCTACTGGAGGCGTAATAGAGATCACAGAAAGCACAATCAATACAACAGCAATCCAACCATTTTTTTTAACAGGCAAGATACCAAAAATCAATCCTGCAATAACTGCAAATAGCCCAAATAGAATAACGTAATAGCGACCATGTGTCAGTCCCGTTTCTTGAATTTTTAAGACAGAAGAAATGGTTTGAAATAAGACAATAGGAACCAATACTTTTGGGAAAATTTTTCTAAAAAGAAGAGCTGATTTGGTTTCAATATTACTAGCTAAAAGGTACACGAGAATAACCGTGACCGAATAAGAAACCAACATTGGCTCTAGCAAATTATTTGTCCAAAAATCTCCCGTGATATTCTGTAAAAGGTAAACCAATAGAATGACCGTAAAAATTGCGGTTAATGGAATAAGAATATAGGAGATTAACAGTTCAAGTACTTTAGGAACAGAGACTTCGTTTTTTATTTGATTCTGTTTGGCAACAAGTTTTTCAGGAGTTTGAGTAGCTTCGTCTTTTTTTGTTACATATCCTGGTGTATAAGACAGGAAAAAGATTGGTGAAAAAAGTGAAATAATCAAGTTAGCGCTATGCAAGTTCGCTTTATAATCTACTGAAAATAATAATTGATCAACAGCAAAAATAATAAACCCAACACCTGCATATAAAATAACCGTAAACAACACCGTTGTAAAAAATGCTTTAAAGGCCGATAAATAACTCTCGCTAAATGTAATCCGATTTTTAATAGTAGGAACCCATATGAAAGCAACCGCAAGTATTAAGAATATAATGCTTGTTTTAACAGTCATTTCAAGATCATAGACCGTTGATGATCCAATTGTATAAAAATATAAAAGTGTTAATAGAAGTGAGCCCCCCATTAACGCTATCCTTTGGGAAGTCTTTTCAAAGAATCGTTCATATATGTGTTGAGCTACCGCACTTAAAAACACACCTACTATAAGACTATACACATAATTGATGTAATCATCCGTTTCTTGTTGAATCAAGTACGTATTGAGCCCAGCGATAACTACTAAAAATAAGACAGTTAATGGATATCGTTTGCTTGCTTGAATAAGCCCTTGAAATTTATCTTGTATATTCTGTACCAACTTCATAAGTTGTCCCTCCTTAAAAGAAGTGAGTTTCCACTAATTTTTCTTACTCTTATTATGTGGTCTAATGTGAACTTCTGTCAATCATTAGCCAAACTAAAAAAAAGCTGACACATACGTATCAGCTTTTTCTCCTAGAATAAATGATTTAATCTACGTATTCTGTTTGATTCTTATTTAACCATGAATAGAGCACTCCGATAATCAATGCTCCTCCAACATAATTCCCTAATAGAGCCATACCCCAGTTTGTCAGTACCGCACCGAGTGTCATACCAGGAACAGAACCACCAGAAGCAAAAAAGGCTAATGCAAAAGAAGAAAAGTTTGCAATGACATGTTCAAAACCAAGATAAGCAAAAATAAAGATAATGAAGATCATTGCAATAATTTTCCCAGCATCATCTTTCATCCTTATTGTACAAAAGACAGCTGTATTAACGATAATATTTGCAAAAATACCTTCTGAAAAGATTTGTAATGGTGTTTTAGCTAATTTTCCAGCTACTGCTGTAAATAAATAGTGGTCACTTGGCAATGCGTGAAACTTATATGTGAAAGATATAACTAAACTTGCAATAATTCCACCAATTAAGTTAAATAATATACAATAAAATAAAATAGCTAACGCTTTTTTAGGCTTCATTAACTTTCTTTGTATTGCTACTGTCATGTACATCATATTCGAAGTACCTAATTCAGCATTCATATAGATAATCATAACCAGTGACCAACTAAACATAAATGCATATAGCATTTTTCCTAATCCCGGTGCGATTTCTTCTCCAGCTTGACCAATCATAACCGCAACAGCTGTTCCTAATGTTAAGAATAAACAAGCTAACATCGCACGAACAAAATAGCGAGACTTACTGTTATCATATAAATTTTGTTTTTTCATAATGCTTTTTTCAATATTATACATTAGACCAGTATTCTGTGTTTCCATTATTTATCTACCACCCTTTTAGTTTGTTATCTTTTTAACAATATTGTTATTATACTCCATAATAATATTTTTTTGTGAATAAATACGCTTACATTTTATTTTTTTTTATATTTTGTTCTAAAATTCGCCTTAATTTAACTTGCTTGAATAACTGTTATTTTCAATTTTGTGGTATACTTTACTTCATAAATTTATTTAAATAAAGGAGCACATCCATTATGCAAAATAACATTTCAAACTTCACTTACTTTAATCCAACAAAAGTTGTATTTGGTAAAAATCAAATCAGCACTTTAGATCAATTAATTCCATCAAATAAAAAGGTATTGATTACTTATGGTGGTGGAAGCGTCAAACGATTTGGTACATTAGATAAAGTTAAACAGGCTTTAGGAGATCGAGTATACGGTGAATTCGGTGGAATCGAAGCTAATCCTACTTTTGAAACGGCTATGAAAGCTGTAGAACTCGTAAAAAAAGAGGGATATGATTTTCTATTAGCTGTTGGAGGTGGTTCAGTTATTGATGCAACCAAGTTTATTGTAGCTGCTGCTGAATTTGAAGGCGACCCTATTAATATTTTTGGTTCAGGAATCGGAACTAGTGAACCCATTAAATCGGCTTTACCTTTTGGAACTATTTTGACATTACCCGCAACTGGATCTGAAATGAACGCAGGTTCCGTTATTACATTTAAAGAAAAACAAGCAAAAGTCAGTTTTGGTAGTGAAAAAGTTTTCCCAGTTTTTTCTATTCTAGAACCAGAATTAACCTACACTTTGCCAAAACGCCAATTAGCAAATGGGGTAATTGACGCTTTTGTTCATATTATGGAACAATATCTAACTTTTCCAGTAGGTGCAATGGTCCAAGATCGTTTTTCAGAAGGCCTATTGCAGACCTTAATAGAAATTGGACCAGATGTGATTGACGAGACAAATAAAGATTATAACTTGCGTGCTAACTTTATGTGGACCGCTACAAATGCGCTAAATGGAACATTATCTCCAGGAGTTCCTCAAGATTGGGCATCTCATGATTTAGGTCACGAAATAACGGCTCTTTATCATATTGACCATGCTCGGACACTTTCTATCGTCTTACCTGCGCTTTTAACCGTTAGAAAAAATGAAAAATACGACAAATTGCTTCAGTATGCAGAACGTGTATGGCAGATCACTGAAGGAACAGATGAAGAAAAGGTTACAGGAGCTATTGAGAAAACTAAAGAATTTTTTGCACGTTTAGGCGCGCCAACTTCTTTTAAAGATATTGATTTGGGTGAAGAAGTAATTGATATTTTAGTCACTCAATTAGAAAGCCACAAAAAAATTGCTTTGTCAGAACGTAAAGATCAAACAATTGAAATCAGCCGCAAAATTTACCAAGCTGCTTTATAAAAAAAAATCCTACTGATTTCTTCAGTAGGATTTTTTTGCTTTTCATCTCAACTTAATTTAGTTCCTTCCACAATCCAAACATATTCATTCATTTGATGGAAAGCTACTCTAAATCCTGCTTGTTCAAATAATTCTTTTAACGTTGGGATTAGAGGATAATATTCTCGTTCTAAATCTTTAGCTAAAGCGTAAAACTGTTTTTGCTTGGCTTGTGCGATGGCTTGTTCATTCGTTGCTTGTGATTCAAACATGGT
Organism: Carnobacterium sp. AT7; assembly: GCF_000171855.1. Lineage (NCBI taxonomy): Bacteria > Bacillati > Bacillota > Bacilli > Lactobacillales > Carnobacteriaceae > Carnobacterium > Carnobacterium sp. AT7. Next base: position 19,324 of record NZ_ABHH01000025.1, read on the forward strand.
ATCTGCGAATATAACTTTCCCACCCACTTCTAGTTGATTAGCATAATCCTTTAAAGCGAGACTTTTTTCTTTATCTGTCAAATGATGAAAAACGTATGAACTGACAATGGTATCTAATTGTTTAGTGGGACTTGGGTACTGTTGCATATCTCCGTCATAAATAACTATTTCATTCGGTAACTTCGTTTTAGCAATTTTCCGCATTTCTTCTGAGGGTTCTACGGGAAAAACCCATTTCCCAGCTAAAATCAATTCTTGGGTCAAATTTCCTGTGCCAATCCCGAATTCTAGTACGTTCAGTCCACTTCTGCGAACAATTTCTTTCAAAATAGTACTATACCCTTCAAAAACAGCTTGGTATTCTGGATCTTTACCTTCTACAAAATCATCATAGTCGCTTGACCACTCTGTAAAGATACCTAAAAATTCACGTCCCATTGCGTCTATTCTCCCTTACTAGTAGATACAAATACTAATGCCTGCTCTAAATCAGCTATCAAATCCTCAACATCTTCTAAACCAACCGAAAAGCGCACCAATTCATCTTTTATGCCTGCTTTAAGACGGATTTCTTTTGGAATAGATCCGTGTGTCATTAATGCTGGAATTTCAATCAAACTTTCAACCGCTCCTAAACTTTCAGCAAGTGTAATGATGCTTAATTTTTCGACAAAATCTTTAGCTGAATACCCTTCTTTCAATTCAAACGAAATCATTCCACCAAAACCACTCATCTGTTTTTTAGCAATCTCATGTCCAGGATGGGTTACTAATCCTGGATAATATACTTTTTCGATACTAGAATGATTAATCAAGTAATCCACTATTGCGTGAGCATTCTTTTCATGTTCTTCCATTCTAATTCCTAAAGTCTTGATTCCTCTTTGTAAAATCCAACTATCTTGTGGCCCTAAGATTCCACCAATTGCATTTTGTAAAAAACCGATTTCATCCGCTAATACCTCATTCGTGGTGGTAACTAAACCTGCCACTATATCGCTGTGTCCTCCTAAATATTTGGAAGCACTATGAACAACAATATCCGCTCCAAGCGTTAAAGGACGTTGATGATAGGGGGTCGCAAATGTATTATCCACAATCGTAATTAAGTTGTGCTTTTTCGCTAGTTTCGCTGTTTCTGCAATATCGGTTATCTTAAGCAACGGATTGGTTGGCGTTTCTAAAAAAATCGCTTTTGTTTCTGGGCGGATAGCTGGTTCAATAGTGCTTAGATCACTTGTGTCAACTGTCGTAAAGGTTATTCCTAAACGAACGAGTACTTTATTCATTAAGCGATAAGTTCCACCATATACGTCATCTCCCACAATAATATGGTCTCCTTGAGAAAATAAGGAAAGGACAGCATGAGTACCAGCCGACCCTGACCCAAAAGCAAATCCTCTAACACCTTCTTCTAAATCTTTGATCAGTTCTTCCACTGCAAATCGGGTCGGATTCCCGGTTCTAGAATATTCGTAGCCTTTATGTTTCCCAACTTTTTCTTGTTTATACGTAGACGTTTGATGAATCGGAACATTTACTGAACCAGTTGCTTCATCATGGCTAATACCACCATGGATTAATTTTGTTTTCATTTTCATTTTTGACACTCTCCTATTGATAGATTTTTTTACTTAAGTATCGTTCACTGCTGTCTGGGAAAATCGTTACAATCGTACTTCCTTCAGGTAACAACCGAGCTTCTCTCAAACAGGCCGCAAACGCTGATCCGCTTGAACTTCCAACAAATAATCCATTAGTCATGGCTAACTGTTTAACAAAATAAAAAGCTTCTTCATCAGAAATCGTATATATTTGATCAATGAGCCTTTTATTTAAAAATTTTGGTATAAACTCCATTCCGATTCCTTCAGTTTTGTGCCCATGGCTAGCTCCTCCACCTAAAATAGAGCCTTCAGGTTCAACAATACTAGTTCGAATCGTTGGGTTTTTTTCTTTCAAATAAGCCGCAGTACCCACGAATGTTCCGCCACTACCAGCTCCAGCTACGAAAGATTGAATTGACATTCCTTCCATATCTTTTATAATTTCTGGTCCAACAGTTTCATAATAAGTTAACGGGTTTGCTTGATTTTCAAACTGCATTGGAATGTAACTATTCTTAATTTCTGCAGCTAAAGACTTAGCTTTTTCTATTGCCCCAGTCATTCCCTCTTCACTTGCTGTAAAGACTATTTTTGCACCAAGAGCTTTCATCAATTCTTGTTTTTCTTGACTAAATTTTTCTGGAACTGTAAAAACAACTTTTAGTCCATACTCTTGCGCAGCTAAAGCTAAACCAATACCGGTATTTCCAGCAGTCGGTTCAATAATTGTTGTTTCAGTATTTATTAATCCTCTTTCAAAAGCAGCTCTTAACAAGTTGACGCCTAAACGATCTTTGATACTTCCTCCAGGATTATACATTTCTAACTTGGCGAATATTTTACTATTTTTTGGCAAATCAAAACCATGAATCTCGAGTAACGGTGTATCCCCTATCAAATCTTGTATTTTGCTATAAAGCATTGCTCTCATTCTCCTTTCGTTAGTTTAATGTTTAAAAAATAAGACAAAAAAAGTGCATGAGTTTTTACACTCATGCACCTATCATCAATTTTTTAATTCAGTTCCTTCTAAATGAAAACAATTTCAATACACCCGCTTAAAAAAATGGTTTTTAAAAGCTACGTTCCTTAGGGTATGAAACTTTAATTGTGTTCATAAAAAGAAGAAGACCTAATAAAAGATGACAACTGTCGACATGAGTGTTCCATACAACATAAACAACAACACACGTCTGAACCGTTCATCTTTTTCATTATGGCTTCTTCCTTTCTTAGTTTATTATTTTTAGTTTATTTAATGTAAGAGACTTCTTACATCTTTGTAGACACATCTTATCAATCACCCTTTTATTTGTCAATCTAATCTTTATTTTTAATTCCAAGGAAGATATTTTTTATAGCTATTTCCAGTTGAATTAATGCTTCATTTTTGAGAAAATAATCATTGGAGATTAATGAGATACCCCTCTATCCGACTAAATGAAATCAAAAAGGAGTTGCTGCAATGTGGACATATAAGAACTTTGATGAATTAACAAAAGATGAATTGTATTTATTTTATAAAGAACGCAGCGCTATTTTTGTTGTTGAACAAGCATCTCCTTACCAAGATATCGACGGTAGAGATCCTAATAGCATCCATATTTCGTATATCGAAGATGGAAAATTAATGGCTTATTCTCGGGTTTTTGTCACAGATAGCGGAAATGTTCACATAGGTCGTGTCTTAGTGACAAAACAAAATCGCGGAAAAGGACTTGCACGCCAGTTATTCCAAAATGTATTAACATATTGCAAAAAACACTATCCGGAAAAAGCAATTGAATTAAATTCTGAAGAATACATAAAAGATTTCTATGCTTCTTTTGGATTCAAAGAAATTTCCGAACCTTATACTTTATTCGGTGTTAGCCATGTTTCTATGCTGCTAGAATGAAATTTAAAAAGAACACAAACAACTCGCAATTATCCGAGTCGTTTGTGTTCTTTTAATTCCTTTTAGTCAGACCATTTGATACAAATCTTCTGCAGTAATAAAATTTTCTATTAGAGTTGCTTTTTTTTCTTCATCTGTGATTACCAATAAACACGATGGCGTCTCTCTTATTCCCATAGCCTGGGAAAAATTTTGATCGGACAAAAAAAGTTTTTGAACAAAAGTAGAATGAAAATCTACTAGAAACATTTCTACATCTAAATTGGCTTTTTTAGCTGCATCAATCACTAAATCTTTTGATAGCAATTCATTTTGATTCATCATCTTGCGCTGAAGATCCATCAAGAACCTTCTGCCTTTCTTCTTCCCTTGAATGGAGGCGGCAATAAAAGCCAACGATAGATGGTAACTATCATTATGAAGATTATTCCATAAGGTAGCATTCTCAAATGATAATTGATTTTTTATCATGTAGCTATAAAGTGTATGAGTATTGTGATAAGGATAAATGGTTATTTGTGAGTTATTTTCATAGGTGTCAATAAATTTAAATGCTTCTTCTTCCATTTTTAATGAATCATGACTGATTGGATTAATGAATAAGAATAATTCAACTTGTTTCGTTCTTTCCACCATAAATATTTCACCCCAATTCCATATTAACTATAGTACTATCTTAACAGTAATCAGCTTCCACCAAAAATCATCTGCTCATTAGTGTTTTTTAGTACCGAAATTGAGGTTAGCTATTTTCAATGGTAGGGTTGGTCATTCTTTTTCAAAGAGATTCTCTGAAAAAATTAACTAATCACATACATTAAACAGCATTAGAGTAAAACATTTTACAAAAAAAGAAAAGACTGAGTCGTAGGCTCAGTCCTTTCTCGTAGCTAATTTCATTTAATTATTATTGATTAAGTCTTCGTAGAATGCAACTTTTGTTGCATTTTTATAAGGCATCAACCAGATAAACCCAATACCTAACGATAAAATAGCTAATATATTCCAACCAAGAAAACTTAAGTCTAATATGAAAAGGCGCCATTTATGCCCTTTCATTAGGTTTTTACTTTCCGTGATACAATCTAAAGAAGAAACCTTTTCATTTGAAATGCTACTAGATTGATCTTTATAAATTAAGTACGCTTGAGAATACGCATAGGATTTTATGATTCCTGGAATAATCAGTAATAAACTCCATAATGTCGTAAAAATAGACGTTATGATGTAAATCAATATTACTCTAAGAAAGTATTTTTTTGTAAATACTTGCAGCCCATTTTTTAAAGGGTTAATTTCCATCTTAGGATTTCTAAACCAGTCTAGAAATGTAAATGAAATACCAACTGTAAAAAGCGTGGATAAAATCCCACTACCAACATTACTCGTGCCGTTTCCAGTACCATCATCAGAAAACAACGCATTGTCTACCCAATTTCCTAAAGTTGTATCTGCATTATTAGACAGACTAACCGCCAAAGCAGCGATCAATAGTATAATAACGATTGATAGGATGGTTGGAATAAGGTTTAGTAGTATTGCATCTTTCCACCTTCCTTTAAATAATGCTTTAGCATCGTACTTTAATTCAGCTCTTGTTTTATAACTGTCCATTTTTTTTGGTAATCTCCTCAAACAAATTATTTTCTATAGTTTACCAAAAAAAGAATAGCATTTGTTATCTTTTAAAAAATTTTCTTTATTCTAGACAAAAAATATCCTTCACTTACAAAAATTTATCTTCCGATTCAGACTGTTTTCCTATAATATTTTTTTTCAGGGTAGCTTTGTAATAATCTTTATAGGAACTAATATCACTCTTTAGTAATTTCAATCCTATTTTATAATACAATGGTATTTTTTTGTCATTATCGATTTCATTCTGATACAGTTGAATATCTTGTTGAAGTCTTTTTTGAAAAGCAACTGTATCTGGCGATTCAGATGCTTGGCTTAATTTATACCCAACAGAAATAATACTTTCTATGAGCTTTTGTAAAGCTACGTGTTTCAACTCAGGAAAATCGTTTTTTACCAATGCATATAATTGTTCCGTCTCTGTTAGAATATCGTAATATTCTGGTGAAAAGGTACTGCTGACAATTGTATTTGACCCTCTGATGTAGTGGTAACCAACAGTAGTAGTCACAATTGTCTTACTAGATAACTTGGCTAGTTTATATGTCGTTACAATATCTTCAAAAATCTTTCCCTCTGGAAAAGACACGCTTTGAAATAAACTATGACGGTAAATTTTATTCCATGTATAAAAAGCTACCCCTGAAGAACTGAATATCAATTTAATCAGTTCTTTTGGTTCAGTAATAATTGAATTTTTACTCCGTTTTTTAGGCACACTGATCCCGCCATAAACTTTATCAAAATTCATCACATACATCGTCATATCTTCGTGTTGCACTCTAGCTTCATAGAAATTTAAAAAGGCCTCTTCATCAAACCGATCATCGCTGTCAATAAATGCATAGAACTCACCAGAGGCAGCTTTTATCCCTTGATTTCTAGCGGCCGATAATCCTTTATTCTTTTGATGAACAACTTTAATTCGTTCATCCGTTTTTGCTAACAAATCACAAATTTCTGGTGAACTATCTGAAGAACCATCATTAATCAAAATCAGCTCAAAATTACTAAATCGTTGCTCTAAAACGCTTTTCACTGCATCTCCTAGAGTTGCGCTAGTATTATATACAGGCATAATGACACTTAACAACATCTTTTTTCCTCCTTGAATATTTTTTACACACTTCTAGGAATAGGATCCTTCTCAAATGGCTTTGACACTTCCGCCATCAATCATTAAAGCTGAACCAGTAACGTACGTATTGACATCAGAAACAAGAAAAACAACGAATTTTGCAAATTCTTCCGGTGTCCCATATCGACCAAGCGGAATAGCATTTTGAGCTCTTCTTGTAATTTCTTTCATAGATACATTCTGTTTCTTAGCAGTAATTTCATCTAACTCTGCTATTCTATCCGTTGCGATTCGTCCTGGCGCAACAGTATTTACTAAAATATTGTACGGTCCTAACTCTTCTGCTAACGTTTTACTAAGGCCCACAATACCTAGGCGAAAGGTATTCGATAATATCAAACCTGAAATTGGCTGTTTGATCGATGAAGAAGCAATATTAATAATTTTCCCACCATTTTCTTTTAAATCCGGTAAGACTTCTCGAACAGCTCGAATGTAGCTCAATAAATTCAACTGGAAGGCATTTTCCCAATCATCATCTGAAAAATCCTCAAAAGAGCCCGATGGAGGTCCTCCAGCATTATTGATAAGAATGTCAATGGAACCAAATACTTTTTGCGTTTCTTTTACGAGTTGTTGAATATCTTCACTTTTAGTTATATCAGCGGCAAAAAAAGCGACCCTTCCTTTTCCAATTGCCTTTAATTCTTCTTGAACTTTTTTTAACTTCTCAGGATTTCGGCTAGAAATCATCACATTTGTTCCTTCTTTTACTAATTCAGTTGCTATAGCTTTTCCTAACCCTTGACTTGATGCCATAACTAAAGCTGTTTTCCCTGCTAAATTTAAATCCACTAAAATACCTCCTTTTTCTTCGTTCCCTATCTTTTCATCTTAATTCATTTTTCCATATTAAAACACAAAAGTAAACTTTTACTCTGAATTAATCTCAAAATACCTCTCACTTCCTTTTAACAAATCTGGGTGGTATACTTTCATCACCTAAGAAAAGGCTTTCTTTTCTGTAAACAAGTTGGTTTTATTTTATTTTTTCTTCATTTCATGCTCATTTTATCCTTTCGAAAGGACTGTTAACTATGCCATCTGCCATTGAATTACAGACATTTATTCCAGTTATATTAGGAGGGAACTTAGGCGCTTATAGTACGGCACGCTCATTTTATGAAGCCTATAGCGTTACTTCTCTCGTTTTGTGTACTTTGCTCACTGGACCTATCGACCATTCTGCCTTCATTGAACCAATAGTTGAGCCTAAAATGATGCAACCAGAAGCGTTGCTAACTCTCTTAAAAAATATTGATAAACGTTACCCAACTATTAAAAAGATCCTTTTAGCAAGTACCGATAACTCTGTTGAATTGCTTATCACTCATAAATCACATTTTCCTAAAAATTAGATTATTCCATATGTAGATAAAGAAGTTTTTTATCGTGCAACGAATAAAGCGAGCTTTTATACCATTTGTGAAAGCGAAAGTGTCCCTTATCCTAAAACCATAGTGATAAACGAATATGAACCTCATTTACCTTTTGGCTTCCCTATTATTATTAAACCGACAAATAGTATGAAATACCACGCCATCGACTATCCCGGTAAAGAAAAAGTTTATATCTGTGAAGACCACGCTACATACAAAAAGAGCATTCACGATATGAGGCATAATGGGTACGATGATGAAATTATTCTGCAAGAGTACCTTCCAGGCGATGATTCATTAGTTGGAGTGGCTACAGTTTATTCTTCTCATAAAACTGGAGAAGTAAAAGTTATTTCTTTCGGTCAAACGTTATTAGAAGATCACACTCCGTCAGCTATTGGAAATCACCTAGCTATTTTAACTAAAAAAAATGATCAAATTGTAAGAGATGTAACCAAATTAGTGAAAGCTACTGGCTGGACCGGATTTTCTAATTTTGATGTCAAATACGATTCACGCGATCAGACCTATAAATTTTTCGAACTTAATGCTCGTCTTGGCCGCAGTAATTATTATGTGACTGCTGCTGAGAAAAATACTGCTACTTATTATGTAAAAGATTTCATTGAAAATAGTTCTATCGACTTCTCTATAGCGGATAAACAAATTTTATATTCTGCTGTACCGAAAAAACTATTGTTGGATAATATCCATTCAAATGAAATAAAAAAAACTATTCAACAATTGTATAAAGCTAATAAAGTTTACCACCCTTTAAACAGTCATGATGAACCGAGTATCAAACGCAAAATTTACGTGAAAATGGCTACTTTAAACTATTTCAAAAAATTTAAACGTTATCCTCAACCTTATTAACTTCATTATTTTATTGCCTAACAGAAAGGTCGTCCTAGTCATGAAGAATTTTTTTGCTATTTTAGGCGGTATGGGTACATTGGCCACGACTAATTTTTTACTTGAACTAAATAGTAGACACAATCCAACAAAAGATCAAGATTTTTTCAATTATATTTTATTTAATCATGCTGAGATTCCTGATCGTACAACGTTTATCCTTGATCACTCAGCACCTAGTCCTTTACCTGCACTATTAGAAGATATTGAAAAAATCAATGTCTTACAACCAGCATTTATCGTCATTCCTTGTAACACTGCCCATTATTTTATCGAGGAATTAGAGAAAGCTACACCGATTCCAATCGTCAATATGATCAAAGAAACGGTAAAGGCTATTCCTTCTAATTTTAATAAAAAAATTGGCTTAGCTGTGTCCCAAGGAACTTTAGAAAGTCAGTTATACGAACGTGAACTTCTTGCTAAAGGATTTGAAGTCATTCTACCAGATATCGTATTGCAAGATAAAATCAATCAATTGATTTATACCTTCATAAAAGAACAAGCTATTATGAATCTTTTCCTTTATGAAGAAATTCTGGAAGAGTTTCATTCAATGGGAAGTGAAACTACTCTACTTGGATGCACAGAACTTTCGTTAGCCAATAGCCATGATCCGTTAAAAAGACTTCCCGTTATTGATGCTGAAAAAATTCTGTTAGATCGAACCTTTCAGCTAGCACAAGAATTGAAAATAAGAGTTTAAAAAACAGGATTCTTTTTACAAAGAATCCTGTTTTTTCAGTCTGCTATTTAATTAATTCATAAATGGCCTCTGCGTAAATGCTCATTGCATTCATCAAATCATCAATTGCCATAAATTCGTTAGCTTGGTGCATGGTATCGATACTATTCGGGAACATTGCTCCATAAGCAACTCCACGTTCCAACAAACGGCCATATGTTCCACCGCCAATTGTTTGTTCATGTGCTTCTAATCCTGTTTGTCTTTGATAAACATCTAATAGTGTCTTAACTAATGGATCTTCAGCTGATACATAATGCGGCATTTGTTCTTTGCCTCGACTAAGAGTTACGCCATATTCAGCTAATTTACTTTCCATTTTAATTTCGATTCCTTCAGGTGTTACCCCTTTAGGGAAGCGGATGTTTACTGCAATAACTCCACCATTTTCAGGAGTGAACGTAAATACACCTGAATTCATTGTTAAGTCTCCCATAACGTCATCAATGTAATTTAATGCTAATTTTTCAGCTTTAGTATCTTCATGCAAATACTCTGCTGTCAATTGTAAGTAGTTTTTAGCATCTCCACCAAATGAATAACGATTTAAGAAAGCAGCCAAATACGTTCCAGCATTTACGCCTAAATGCGGTGCCATACCGTGAGCAGCTTTTCCTCCCACTTCTATCGTAACTTGATTTCCTTCTACTTTGATTGTTCCTGTAATTGGAGAAACTTCGACAAAGTCATAAAAATCTTTTTCAATTTGTTCAGCTTCTTCACTAGTAAAGATAGCAGTAGCATCTTGAGGAACCATATTTTCACGCAAGCCAGCATCAAAACTTATTAATTCATTTTTTCCGCCTTTGTTGTTGCCTTTTGTGTTTATATAAACCGTAAGAATCCCTTTTTCACCATTGATAATTGGAAATTCTGCATCTGGAGAGAAACCAAAGTCTGGGATTGGTTCATTCGCTAAATAATGATCCATACACATCCAGCCACTCTCTTCATCTGTTCCAATAATAAAACGAACTTTTTTAGAAACTGGTAATTCTAGGTCTTTGATCATTTTCAAAGCATAATAAGCAGCCACGCCTGGTCCTTTATCATCACTAGACCCACGAGCGTAAATGCGTCCATCTTTGATCACAGGGCTGAATGGGTCGGTTTCCCAGCCAGTTCCAACTGGAACGACATCAACGTGAGCAAAAACGCCCATTGTTTCATCGCCGGCACCGTATTCGATATGTCCAGCTAAATTACCAACATTTTTAGTAACAAATCCATCTCGTTCTCCCAAAGCTAAGAATGCTTCTAACGCTTCTTTCGGTCCTGGACCTACTGGAGCATCAGTTGTTGCTT
>NZ_ABHH01000024.1:0-30108 GCF_000171855.1 Carnobacterium sp. AT7
AACTCCTTGTTTATCGATTACGATTAATCGTTTGTCAGTGAAGATAATTAAATCACGGACTAACTTGAATGCTAAATCAATTGTTTCGGTTTCTAAAATAACGCCCACTAATTTTTTTCGAGCTTCGTTCTCGCTGATATTCCCAGCGTTTCCTAAAAGACCACCAATTAATCCCATTTTAAAACCTCCTTAAATTCTTTAATCGTTATTGTAAAGGGTATAGTTACTAAATACAACTGATTAAAATAACGTTCTTTCTTAAATTTGAAATTTATTAACAAAAAGTGTTGACTTTTTATTCATTATTGCATATAATTAATTTTGTTGCTAGGACATGTCTCAGTAGCTCAGTTGGATAGAGCATCCGCCTTCTAAGCGGACGGTCGGGAGTTCGAATCTCTCCTGAGACATCAATTAAAAAGTTAGGAAAGCTGGATATAAAGCTTTCCTAACTTTTTTTCGTTAACTGTTTAAATTTTTTGAAAAAAAGAATAAAAATAAAATTAAATAAGTCCTCCTTTAATTAGCTTGAAAATAGTGTAAAGATTTATTCAAAAAAATGTAAAAATATTCTATTATTTTACATAGTACGTTATTTATGGAATTAAAAAAAATAATAAAAAGAAAAAATAATTTTTATTTTTTTCAAATGTGAAAAATACACTAAGCCGATTTTGAATACAAATACTCGTCGCATTTCTCTACGTATATTTGTTCACAATCTTTTGTTGACAACACTATATATAGAAGTAAATGAATATGTCAATAGGTAAACCACTATATATAGTGGTTTATTTATTTGCCAGTAAGGAAGAATGAGTGTAGAATAACAGATAAAGAAATAGAAGCAAGATGATTAAAAAAGACTTTCAAAGGAGAATGTATAATGGCTCAAAAAACGATTATTGTTTACTCTAAACCAAATTGTATGCAATGTAACTTCACTAAAAAATATTTAGAAGATAAAGGTGTCTCTTATGAAGTGAAAGATATCTTTGAATCAGAAGAAGCATTAAATGAAGTGAAGGACCTTGGGTTCAGCTCTGTTCCGGTTATTTCAGTTGAAGGACAAGAAGCATTTAATGGCTTTCGCCCTGATCTCCTTGATCAATTAGTATGAAAGTTGTTTACATCAGCTTAACAGGCCAAACAAGAAAGTTTGTTAAAAAATTAGATATGGATTCGCTGGAGTTGACACCAACGAATCCATATCTTGCTTTAAATGAACCGTTTATTATCATTACCCCGACCTATGATAAAGATGCAACAGATATATTAAATGATTTTATTGAAACGGCTGATAATAAAACGTATTTTAAAGGAGTCGCAGGTGGTGGTAATTTGAATTTTGGCAAACTTTTCGCTTTTACAGCAATAGACTTAGCAAACGAGTATCATGTACCACTATTACATACCTTCGAATTTCAAGGTAATGATGAAGATGTTGCACAATTAAAGAAAGCGGTGAATGAAATTGGATAAACCTAAATTAGCATCAAAACCAAAAGAAATTACGTATTTTAAGTTAAATAATGAATTGAATAGACCAGTAGATGGGAAAATTCCTTTGAACAAGGATCGTGAAGCTGTACGAGCTTATTTTTTAGAACATGTAAATCCGAACACTGTTTTCTTCTATACATTAGATGAAAAGTTGAATTATTTAATTGAAGAAGATTATATCGAAGAAGAATTTTTATTAAAGTACGATAGAGAATTTGTGCGTGCCTTATTTGATGATATTTATAGCCGTAAATTTAGATTCCGTTCATTTATGTCTGCTTTTAAATTTTATACTCAATATGCCTTGAAAACGAATGATGGGGAACGTTTCTTAGAGCGCTATGAAGACCGGATTGTTTTTAATGCCTTGTATTTAGCAGATGGAGACACTAAACTGGCAAGCAGACTTGCAGATGAAATTGTGAATCAACGGTACCAACCAGCTACTCCGACATTTCTAAATGCTGGCCGTAAAAGACGTGGAGAATTGGTTTCTTGTTTCTTGATTCAAGCAACAGATGATATGAATAGTATCGGTCGTGTGGTGAATAGTGCATTGCAATTGTCTCGTATTGGAGGCGGAGTAGGAGTGAATTTATCGAATTTACGAGCTTCTGGCGATCCAATCAAAAAAATCGACAATGCTTCAAGTGGAGTTGTTCCAGTAATGAAATTATTAGAAGATAGTTTCAGTTATTCTAATCAACTTGGTCAACGTAATGGAGCAGGGGCTGTTTATTTGAATGTCTTCCATCCAGATATTGTTTCGTTTCTTTCAACAAAAAAAGAGAATGCAGATGAAAAAATTCGTGTAAAAACTCTTTCTCTTGGACTAGTTGTGCCGGATAAATTCTATGAATTAGCAGCACACGACGAGCAGATGTATCTATTTAGTCCATATGATGTCGAACGTATCTATGGAGAACCGTTTGCGTATATCGATATTACTAAAGAATACGATAACATGGTTAACAATGAAGAAATACGTAAATCAAAAATTAGTGCTCGTGAATTAGAAAATGAAATTTCTAAATTGCAACAAGAGTCTGGTTACCCTTATATTATTAACGTTGATACGGCTAATCGTGAAAACCCAGTCTATGGGACGATTACAATGAGCAACTTGTGTAGTGAAATTTTACAAATCCAAGAACCATCTTTAATTAATAATGACCAAACTTATGAGCATTTAGGAACGGATATTAGCTGTAATCTTGGTTCAACTAATATTGTAAATTTAATGAAATCCCCTAATTTTGGACAATCGATTGATACAATGGTGCGTGCATTAACAATGGTTACCGATCAATCGAGTATCGATGCCGTTCCATCGATTAAAAACGGAAACGACAGATACCACACGATTGGATTAGGCGCTATGGGTTTGCATACTTTCTTAGCCTTGAATCAAATCCATTACGGTTCGCCAGAATCTGTTGAATTTACAGATGTATATTTTAAATTGTTAAATTATTATACGTTAGTTTCTAGTAATAAAGTAGCGAAAGAAAGAGGTACGACTTTTTATAATTTTGAAAAATCGAAATATGCGAATGGGACTTATTTTGATAAGTACATCAACGAAAATTTTGTTTTTTCAAGTGAAAAAGTTCAACACTTGTTTGATGGGATCCAAGTACCTACTATAGAAGATTGGGCAGCTTTAAAAGAAGCGGTAATGAGTGACGGTTTATATCATCAGAACCGTTTAGCTGTAGCGCCGACAGGTTCAATTAGTTACGTAAACGAAACATCATCTAGTTTGCATCCAATCACACGTTTGATTGAAGAACGTCAAGAGAAGAAAACGGGGAAAACTTACTACCCTGCACCTTTCTTATCAAATGACACAATGCCTTATTATAAGTCAGCTTATGATATGGATATGCGTCAAGTGATTGATGTTTATGCAGCAGCCCAAAAACACATTGATCAAGGTATGAGTTTAACGCTCTTCTTACGTTCTGAAATTCCTGAAGGGTTATATGAATGGAAAAATGGACGCACAACCAAACAAACAACACGTGACTTAAATATTTTACGTCATTACGCTTGGAAAAAAGGTGTGAAGTCAATCTACTACGTTCGTACGTTTACGGAAAATTCAGAAGAAATTGGTTCAAATGCTTGCGAAAGCTGCACCATTTAAAAGGAGAGAACAAGAATGACAACGAACTATAAAGCTATTAACTGGAATAACATTGAAGATATGATTGACAAGCTGACATGGGAAAAATTAGTTGAACAATTTTGGACAGATACACGTATCCCGGTATCGAATGACCTAGATGATTGGGCACGTCTGCCAAAAGCGGAAAAAGATATGGTCGGAAAAGTTTTTGGAGGTTTAACACTATTAGATACACTCCAATCACAAGATGGTGTCCAAGCTTTGAAGCCTTTTATTCGCACACAACATGAAGAAGCCGTGTACAATAATATCCAATTTATGGAATCTATGCATGCAAAAAGTTACAGTGCGATTTTCAGTACGTTAAATAGCAAAGTTGAAATTGATGAAATTTTTCAATGGACAAATACAAATGACTTGTTGCAAATAAAAGCCTCAACAATCAATGACATTTACCAAAATGGAACTGAATTGCAACGAAAAGTGGCTAGTGTCATGCTAGAATCTTTTTTATTTTACTCAGGATTTTTTGCTCCATTGCACTATTTAGGAAACAATAAACTGCCAAACGTAGCTGAAATTATTAAATTGATTTTACGCGATGAATCCGTTCATGGCACATACATTGGATATAAATTTCAAATTGCTTATAACCAATTGCCTGATAATGAAAAAGAAGAAATGAAGAATTGGACGTACGAATTGCTTTTTAAATTGTATCAAAATGAAGTGAAATACGCAGAATATTTATATGATGAAATTGGTTGGACTGAAAGGGTTAAAGTTTTTCTTAGATACAATGCAAATAAAGCTTTGCAAAATCTAGGGTTTGATCCTTTATTTCCAGATACAGCCAATGATGTAGACCCTGTTATTATGAACGGTATTTCTACCGGTACATCTAATCATGACTTTTTCTCACAAGTAGGAAATGGCTATTTACTGGGAATGGTTGAATCTATGGAAACAGATGATTATGAAAAATGGACCGTTTAAACGGTTAAAAAAGAGTGATTGGCTAAATGCCGATCACTCTTTTTTTTGTGACTCGTTAGTTGCGAAATGAAAACGACTATAAATATAAATGGAAAAATCGATTAGCAGGGGGATTATAATTGTGCGGCGTTTTGGTTTCAGTTATGATAAGATTAAGTTAAAAAAGGAGATGAACCAAATGGAAAGACGCGAAATAAAGCGTACGGCAAAAAAAATGTTAAAAGGAAATTGGAAAGTAGCTATTTTAAATTTAATTATTATTTCTGTTTTAACTGGGTCAATCAGTCAGATCATACTAACTATTTTAGGAACAGGTAGCTCTCTTACGATGTTCGAATCCGTTATACAAGGAAATATGAATGAGACTGCAATTGTGACTGAACCATCCGTTACAGCTAGCATACAGACTTCGCTCGTCAGCATCCTTGTAGGATTTATTTCAAGCCTATTGTATGCAGGATATGCTTGGAATATGTTAGATATGATAGATGGTGCTAAGTTGTCTATCGAAGGCATGTTTCAAACATTTAAGCGAGACCGCATCTTTAAAACAACGGGATTGATTATTGTGAAGTCTATTTTAATTACACTATGGTCTCTATTATTGATTATACCAGGTATTATTAAAAGCTATAGTTACAGCCAAGCATTGAACTTAATGAAAGATGACCCTTCAATCAGTATTATGGATGCATTAGACCAAAGCCGCAAACTGATGAAAGGAAACAAATGGAAGTATTTCCTACTGCAACTTTCATTTGTTTGGTGGTATATCATACCTTTTATTATTTTTTCTTTGATTCTGCTAGGAAGCATGCGGACCATTGATGCCAGTGTAAAAGCTGGTCCAACTGAAAGTATCGCTCTTATTATAGGCTTTCTTTTATTATTTTTAGCAATCGTGTTGTTCGTCATTGTGATTTCTTTTTACATTGAACCTTATCGTACGACAGCACAACAAATTTTCTATCGTACGCTAACGGATGGGGATACTTATGATCCTACCCATCCAACGGATTACGCTGAAAGTAACAATCCTTATAACGATGAGTATGAAGGCAATCAGTTAAATGATACTGACTTTTAAAAATAACCAGTAATAAAAAAAGAGCTAGAACATAACAAATGTGGTTAACACGTTTAGGATGTTTTAGCTCTTTTTTTAGTCGAAAGATTAAATAACGATTTGTAGTGTATATCTTTTTGTTATTACTGTGTTATGCGCTACAATTAATCTAAGTACAAAACAGTACAAAGATGTACTTATAAAAGTATAGTTATTCGTTTTAAAATCTATCATGAATGGAGGGTAAGTTTCTTTAGAAAAAGATTATTTCTTACTGCTAAGAGTGGCTTAAGAAGGGAGTAGAGAAATATGAAAAAGTTGGGATTTCTACTCATTTTTGTGTTTTTACTAGCCGGGTGTGATATTGGAGGTTTATCAGACAAACTAACTAAAGAACTTTTATCGTCGTCTACTAGCGAAGAAACGAGTAAACGTTCAACTGATTCTAGTGGAGAAGAGTCAGTTGAGAGTGAAAGCGTTATTGAGAACAACGAACTGTTTTCATCAACACAAAAAGCATCTGATAATGAAAATCTTGAAGAGTTGCTGTTAGTTCCGCAAGCCGATGAAATAAAAAAAGGTTTGACCGTTGAAACAGACGAAACGTTAGCGTTGTTGGAAAGGTATGTCAAACAGAATCCTGATATGGGTTATGAGAATGATGTGACGATTGTTTACACCGGAGAAACCTATGGTGAAACTCCAAATCTTGCAGGAATATTTTTTATTATTAACCGAACAGATACTGCAATGGAAGATATTCAATTTACTTATACATTCGGAAAATCAGATAGTGAATTGATTTTTGATAAACAATCTTTTAAATTAGCCGCAGATAGTTTTGGTGTATTAGAGCCAAATACAGTCATGCCTTTGTACTTATTGGTCGATCCGTCTAAAGAACCTCTTTTAGAAGAAATAAATATAAATCAAGTAGTGGAAAAGATTGAAAGCTTTGATTATACGACTGCTACTAGTTTAGAACAACCAGATTCGACTAATGAATCAGCAACAGAACCCAATGAAGCGAATTTGTCGCTTGTTATTCCTAAACAAAATGCCGATAAAGGACAAACATTCGATAACAACCCTCTAATGGCTCAATTTAAGCAACTAGTCTTAGACAGTCCGTATATGGGATTCGATAATGATGTTACAGTGATGTACTCTGGGTTATATGATGAGAATGATACAAATACACTTGCTTACTTTTTTGTGATTAATAAAACGGATATCGCAATGAAGAATATTCAGTATAAATTGAGTTACGGCAATAAAAATGGTGAAATGGTATGGGATCAGAAGTATTCTATTTTGGAAGAAGAAGTATTTGGTCCATTAGAACCCAATGCAGTTCTTCCTCTTACGATGACGGTTCCAAAGGAAAAAACAGATCTGTTCTTTTCTATTATGAAAGATGATGCAGCTATCCGGCTTGATGAATTTAAATATGAAAAGCTAAACTAAATGGAAAATGCTCAGAATAAGGGTTTGTGTTTAGAAAAAAAGGGGAAGGGTGATTAAAATGAAAAAAATATTAACGCTTTTAGGAGCAGTTGTTGTGTTGGCAGGTTGTGATTTAATTGGAGGAGGAGAAGAAAAAACATCTTCTAATGAATCAAGTTCGACAGTTGTATCAAGTGAGACAATGATGAGTTCAGAAATGAGCTCAAAAATGTCTTCTGAATCTAGTATGTTTGGTACAGAAGAGTCCATGACAAGTTCAGATAAGACAAGTGAAACCACAACAGATATGGCCATTCCTCTTG
This sequence comes from Carnobacterium sp. AT7, assembly GCF_000171855.1. Lineage (NCBI taxonomy): Bacteria > Bacillati > Bacillota > Bacilli > Lactobacillales > Carnobacteriaceae > Carnobacterium > Carnobacterium sp. AT7. The sequence continues at coordinate 7,466 of NZ_ABHH01000024.1, forward strand.
TACCTCAAAAGATGGAATTAGATCAAGGTTTAACGTTAGAAAGTGATTCAGTATTACAAGAAATAGAAATGAGAATGTCTGAAACAGCTGAACTTGGAATAGAAAATGATGTAGCCATTCACTTTACTGGAATGTATTTAGGTGAAACAGGCGCTATGCAAGCTATTTTTATTATCGTGAATAGAATGGATATGGCGATGACGAATATTGACATTACAATTAGTTTTAGCACAGTCAATGGCGATGTAATTTTAGATAAATCAAAGTATAGTTTAACAGAAGACTCTTTTGGCGTGTTGGAACCAGACACAGCAATGCCAATTTATCTGGACATTCCACCTGAAAATGAAGAAGCTTTCTTCAGTACTTCAAATATGGAAGATTTAATTTATACTATTGATGAATTTGATTTTGATGAAAGATAAGAACCCAATTGTCATTTAAACTAGAAGGCAAAACCATTGAATGCAGAGATACAGCATTCAATGGTTTTTTTTGTTAAAAAAATGGGTTGAAAAAAGGCTTAATGGAATCAAAAATACACTAAAAATGGTAGGATTAGTGTAAGAAGTCAATTTATTTGAGAGGTGATGCACATTGAAGATTACCGCAAGAGATTTTTTTACTGTTCCAAATAGTCTATCTTACATTCGTCTGCTTCTAATTCCAGTTTTTATGATTCAATACCTTACAGCAGTAGAAACCAAAGATTATTATTTAGCAGGCATAATCATTGTTTTTTCAGGGCTCACAGATTTATTAGATGGTATAATTGCGCGTAAGTTAAATCAAATAACCGAGTTAGGCAAATTACTCGACCCTGTCGCTGACAAGCTTACTCAAGTGGCCGTTATCATTTGTTTGATGTCCCGATACGAAATGATGTGGCTCATTGTTTTATTATTTATAGCTAAAGAACTATTCATGGCAATAAACGATATTATACTCTATCGACAAGGGAAAAAACTCGATGGAGCTAAGTGGTTTGGTAAAATAGCTACTGCTGTCTTTTATGCATGTATGACCTTTTTGGTAGCTTTTCCATCTATTCAAACAACTACTGCAGCTAGTCTAATGATTATTACGGGCTTTTTCTTGACATTGTCTTTTGTATTGTATGGACGTGAATTTTTTAAGATGTATCAAAAATAAACTAAGCTATTCTGGAAGGGGAATTTAATGACTAATGCAGAACGCTTTATTGCCAGTTTCAATCGAATTCAAAATTATTTAAGCTTTTTAGAAAATGAACAGGAGCATAAGAAACCCTTTTATCGGTTATTAGATGATAATGAACATCGAAATACTGCAGTAAAAAAATATAAAAATGATTTGCAAATTTTTGCAGATCTCAGAAATGTTATGGTACACAAAAAATTAGTTCCTACTACTTACATTGCTCAGCCGACAGATGAAGTAGTCAAACACATTGAACAAATTGAAGAAGAAATAAAAAGTCCAGCGAAGGTTTATCCTTTATTTAAACGAGACGTGGTTCGATTCAATTTTGATGCTCAATTTACAGACGTATTAAAAACGATTAACGAAAAAAGATTCACTCATTTTCCTATTTATAAAGATAAAGAACTGATTGGATTATTAACCGAAAAAGGAATCACATTGTGGTTAGCACAGCAGCTGCAAGATGAAACCATTTTTTTAAAAGAAACTCTGGTAGAAGAGATTGTCTTAGAAGATAAAAATAAAAATAATTATCTATTTATAAAAAAAAATATGTCTATTGAGGTTGCCGCAGATTTATTGAAAAAGGATCGCCGATTGGATGCTTTATTGATAACAGAAAACGGAAAAGTCTCAGAACCACCACTAGGCATTATTACTCCATCAGATGTGTAAGGTTAACTGAATAGATTTAAGCAATGGCTATTAGTTGCTACTTAAAAATTAATGCGTTATAGTTACTTTAAGTTAGCGGATGAAGCGGATTCATTAGCTGCTTAACCAATTTTTCAGCTAATAGCTGAATCACAAGGAGGAAGAAGTAAATGACAAAAATCGGAATTATTACAGGTAGTACACGTCCAGGACGTAACAGCTTGCAAGTAGCACAATGGGTAAAAGGATTAGCGGACCAGCGCGGAGATGCAGAATACGAAATTGTAGATATTGCAGAGTTTAATCTGCCTTTATACAATGAACCAATTTCAGCAGCTTATAGTCAAAACTATGTTACACCAGAAGCTATTCCATGGTCAAAAAAAATAGCTGAGTTAGATGGCTATGTCTTTATAACTCCTGAATACAATCATGGTATTACATCCGCTTTAAAAAATGCAATCGATTATTTATATCCTGAATGGAACAATAAAGCAGCAGGAATTATTAGTTATGGTTCGTCTGGTGGAGTTAGAGCTGCAGAAGCTTTGCGAGTTGTTCTTGCTGAATTACAAATTGCCAGCGTGCGGACTCATCCTGCAATGTCTTTATTTACAGATTTTGTAAATATGAATGAATTCAAACCTGCAGACTTACATGCAGCTTCAGTAACAACTTTATTAGATCAAGTTGTTGCATGGTCAACAGTACTAAAACCGTTAAGAAATAATGGGTAACTTTAAATCAAAATCTACAGCTTTTAACTAATGAAGTTCCAATCGTTAAATTGGAAATGATAACGCTTTATTGTTATAATAAACATGTAAAGAAGGACAAGGTAAAATGTCTTCTTTATGAAAGTCAAAACTTCATAGAGTGGCTAAGTTTCTAAAATAGAATCAGTCGAGTTTGAAGTATCCAAAGCCCATACGATGAAGAAAATCATGGGCAAAATTAAAGTAATCTAGCAGAGCAAGAACAAGATGTGAGCTGTTAGAATAGAGTTGAAAAATAGAAACTAGCTACAAAATGAAAAAGAGAGTCTCTGTTAAGATAAGAGACTCTTTTTTTGTCTCGAATTATTTGGATGCATAAAAGCACTATACTTTTTAATGTTGATAGATGAATTTAGATAATGCTTAACACTTTAGCGGTTAAGCGGTGTTTGAGGCTTGAAAAATCTTAAGACTTTAGGCTTAAGACGGTACCCGGGCTCTTACAAGCAAATCCGTCTATTCCGAAAGAATTTTTAGAAGCAGCTACACTATTTGACGAAGATCCTGCATAAAGGAGTCCAATCCATAATGTCATTAAGCAGTCAGGTAAGTTATTAATTGTTTCCCTAAAGATAAGCTTATCTTTTGACTTGTTTGCGCTTACATGGTATATTGTATCTATAAAGAGAGACATGCACACGGTAAGAGAGCATGACGCTCTTTAGTGGAAGCTAGTGAAAGTAGCTTCTAAGACAAGTAGCCGAGTAAAGCTATATTGTCTAAGCTCAATCATTTAGTTGATTGCAATGCTGTCCCCATTCTAAATGAAGATCAATCAGAAAGACTAAATGTTTGAGCACATATATACTAGCATGTAGCTCTAGTTATCAAAATGATCAGCCTATGTAGATGTTGATATCAAAGATTGATTAGAGCCATGCTATTTGTTTTAAAAGAAAGACGTTCTGATTTCTAGAGCGTCTTTCTTTTTTTGAAATTGTCTAAAATAGCGGCTCTATACTTTTTAGTGTTGATAGATGAATGTAGTACATGCTTAACATTCTGGAGGAATAGGATTGCTTGTAGCCCTGTGAAGTATTCAATGCGAATTATACAGCATTAGCGCTTTAGTGATTAAGCGGTGTTTGAGACTTAAGAACTTACCAGGGCTCTTACAAGCAAATCCGTCTATTCCGAAAGAATTTTTAGAAGCAGCCACACTATTTGACGAAGATCCAAAATAGCCCAACGATTATAAACACCTGTATAGCAGAACAGTTGACAGTCAACTAGTCTTAATGGTATATTTATCTCGAAATGAAGATGTTTTTTTTTGAAGTAATTTATTAATTATGCAAAATCAGAAGGGTGAATAAGTAGATGAATGATACAGAAAAAGCGCTAAAAACATTAACAGTATTGCTAAAATCTTCTTCAAGTGTACAAGATGTTGTAAAAAAAGATATGACTAAATATGGCGTAAACCCTACCGAATTTTCAGTTTTAGAACTTCTTTATAATAAAGGAGATCAACCTATTCAATATATTGGCAAAAAAATATTATTAGCCAGCAGCAGCATTACTTATGTAGTAGATAAATTAGAAAAGAAAGAATTCATTAAGCGTACGCCCTCAGCTACAGATCGCCGCGTGACAAATATTTCAATCTCTGAAAAAGGAACAGCTTTTATGCAAGCTACTTTTCCACAACATGAAAAATTGATTTCAAATTTATTTCATGTCCTTAGTGAAGAAGAAAAAACAACCTTAATAGCATTGTTAAAAAAAGTTGGGTATCATGCGAGCACATTTAAGTAAAAAATAGCTGGTTAAGAACGTTAAAAGCAAGAGTATTGCCCATCCTTCATTTCTTGTGCTTCATTTTATTGCTAAAATATGGTATAATGGTTTCTATTAAGAGAATTTACTGAAATACGCTCAAATAAGAACCAAAGAAATGAGGGGATTTACATGGGGAAAATTATTACCGAAGAAATTCAGTCTTTAGTTGAGGTTGAACTTCGCAAAGGTGCTAGCAAATCAAGAATTGCGACCCTTTTAGGCGTACCATATGATGAAGCAATCGTTATTATTGATGAAATTAAAGCTTCTTTTAGACCTGATGTAGGAGATAGAATTATTTTTTCTTTCAGAGACGAAAAAATGGCTGGAACAATTATCAAATTATTGAATAATAGTGCCGTTGTTGAAATTTATTGGGACAAGTCTTCTGATAAAATGAAAGATATAATGGAAAGTAAAACTATTGTTAACTTTAAAGATATAGAAGAGTTTGTATCTGTTGAAGCGGAATAATAAAAAAAAGAGTTGAGACAATTTTGTCTCAACTCTTTTTTTCGTAAAGAATAATCAATGAAATGGAGTGCTTTTTTGAAATTTAAAAAGTTTATTTCAGGAAAAGTACTTTGATAGTCAAAATATTTATTTAATGATTTATCCTTGATACTAAAGAGTTTCACTATTTTTTTTAAAAATAATGAGTTTTTTTTCTTGACACTTCTACCAAAAAATAATATAGTTTGATGGTCAAACAATTTGATGTTCAAAGTAATTAACTTGTTTGCTAATTTGAAAGAACGGAGGAGTTGATGTGGACGAATTAATTCCTGAAATTAATTCTTACTTAGTAACGATTTTTAACGAAATTATGACTATTGAAGAAGGTGCTCTGCAAAGCAGCACATTTAAAGATATTTCAATAAAAGAAATGCATACTATTGAAGCTATTGGAATGTATGGTATTCATACAACAACAGAGGTTTCAAAAAAATTAGCCATTACTGTCGGGACATTAACTGTTTCCGTTAACAACTTAGTGAAAAAAGGATACGTTGAACGTATTCGAAACGATAATGATCGACGAGTTGTGAAGTTAGGGTTAACAAAAAAAGGCCGACTCTTATATCGTCTTCATGATAAGTTTCATCGAGATATGGTTAAAGAAACGCTTGAAGGCTTAAATCAAGAAGAGGCAGAAATGCTAATTAAAGGCTTAAAAAATCTTCATGTTTTCTTATACCGTACAAAAAATAATCTATAAGAACAGGGTTGAATGCAATGAAGGCAAAAATTATGGGTGCTGGAAGTTATACTCCGCAAAAAAAAGTTTCCAACGCTATGCTAGAAGAAATAATGGATACCAACGATGAATGGATCAAAAGTCGTACAGGTATAGAAAACCGTCACATTAGTGAGGGTGAAGATACCTCAATTCTTTGTGGCAAAGCTGCATTGGATATTCTTGGGAAGACAGGCATTTCTGCTAAAGAAATTGATTTTATTATTGTTGCGACAATGACTCCAGATGGATCAAGTCCTTCAACTGCTTGTTTAGTACAAGATTTTATCGGAGCAAAACCTGTAATGGCTTTTGATGTAAATGCAGCATGTTCTGGTTTTATTTATGCCTTATCAATTGCTGAGAAGTTAATTCAAAGCGGTGCTTATCAGTATGGTTTGGTTCTTGGCGGAGAAGTCATGTCAAAAATCATTGATTGGCAAGATCGCAGTACAGCAGTATTGTTCGGCGATGGAGCAGGTGGGGTTTTGTTAGGTGCATCGGAAACAGAAAACAGTTTCTTAGGAGAAGATATTCATTCTGATGGCAGCCGTGGAGATTCTCTTACAGCTGGCAAACGCGCAGTTTCAAATTTCCAACTGGAACAAGCTACAGAAAATGGTTTTCTTAAAATGGAAGGAAGAGCCATATTTGATTTTGCTATCCGTAGTGTACCTGAAAGTATACGAACGGTTGTTGAAGCATCAAATAGCACTCTTGAAGACATTGACTGTATTGTTGCTCATCAAGCGAACTACCGTATTTTAAAAGCTATTGCAAAGAAACTGAAAATTCCAGTTGAAAAATTTGCAACGAATATTGCTGAATATGGAAACACTTCTGCTGCTAGTATACCTATTTTGTTAGATGAACTCTTGACAAATGGCGATCTCGTATTAGGCAGCAAGAAAAAAATTGTGCTAACCGGATTTGGTGGAGGACTCACATGGGGCTCCATGCTCATTCAACTTTAAAGTGGTTACAACAGCCCGCTTAGGCTTAAAAAAATAAGCAAAAAAAAACTATAAAACAACTATAATGGAGGAATTACAAATGACATTCGAAAAAATACAAGCAATTATCGTGGACCAATTAGACAAAGAGGAATCAGAAGTACAATTAGAAACTAACTTCCGTGAAGATTTAGAAGCAGACAGCTTAGACTTATTCCAAATCATCAACGATATTGAAGATGAATTTGATATTAAAATTGAATCTGAAGAAGGTTTAATCACCGTTCAAAATATTGTAACGTTTGTTGAAGCTGAATTAGCTAAAAAATAATTTTTTATAAGAGAGCAGGTTTCCATATGCAGTCTGAATTAATCGAAAAACTGGGAATTAAATACCCGATTATACAAGGCGCAATGTCTTGGGTTGCTAATCCTAGTTTAGTGAGTGCAGTTTCGAATGCTGGTGGTCTAGGAATATTAGCTTGTGGACATGCTTCGGGCGAAATTGTACGAGAACTGATTAAAGAAACAAAAAGATTAACAGACAAGCCTTTTGGGATCAACGTTTTATTAACATCGCAACATGTTGAAGAAGTTGTGAAAATTGTCTGTGAAGAAAAAGTAAAAGTAGTAACAACTGGTGCAGGTAGTCCAGGAAGATTCATGAATCAATTTAAAAGTGTCGGTACAGTCGTTATTCCAGTTGTTGCTTCAGTAGCATTAGCTCGAAGAATGGAAAATGAAGGCGCCGATGCGATTATTTGTGAAGGTATGGAAGCAGGCGGACACATCGGAAAAACAACTACTATGAATTTAGTGCCACAAGTTGTCGATGCTGTATCTGTTCCAGTGATTGCAGCAGGAGGTATCGCTGATGGACGCGGTGTTGCAGCTGTATTTATGTTAGGCGCTTCAGCTGCTCAATTAGGGACACGTTTTGTTGTTGCTCACGAAAGTACAGTTCACCAAAATTTTAAAGATGCTATTTTAAAAGCAAAAGATATCGACACCGTTATTACTGGTCAAATTACTGGTCATCCAGTACGTGTCCTTCGTAATAAATTAACACGTCAATACTTAAAAATTGAAAAAGACATCACAAGTGATGAAAAACCAGACTTTAATCGTTTAGAAGAACTTGGTAATGGTGCTTTAAAACGCGCTGTTATAGATGGCGATAAAGATACTGGGTCATTTATGTCTGGCCAGAGTGCTGGTTTAGTTTTTAAAGAACAAAGTTGTCATGAGATCATCCAAGAATTAATGCATGAATATCAAGAAGTAATAAAAGAACAAGCTAACCTCATTTTATAATAAGGTGAACTTAAATGAAAAAACTAGAAAGCTAAAAGGAGTTCTTTTTGCTTCAAATAGTTTTCTAGTTTTTTTAATTATTTCTCTAATTGATATGTATAAATGGATGGTTTTTTTTATAGGCAAATTACCGTTATAGAGGAGACAAGAGCTACATGAAAATTGCCTTTGTATACAGTGGACAAGGAGCTCAATACTTTGGTATGGGTCAAGAATTGTATGAAAAGTACAGTGTGGTCCGAGACGTTTTTGATCAAGCCAGTGAATTTTTAGATTTGGACATGGCAAAACTATGTTTTGAAGAAAATGACTCTCTTAATCAAACAACGTACACTCAACCTGCATCCTTACAGTAAGTTTAGCTATTGATGCATTGCTAGAAGAAAAAGGGATTAAACCAGCTGTTGTAGCGGGTTTAAGTCTAGGAGAGTACAGTGCTTTCGTTAAAGCCAATGTTCTTTCTTTTAAAGAAGCTGTCCAATTGGTGAAAAAAAGAGGCCAATACATGACAGATGCTGTTCCACTAGGTAAAGGCGCAATGAGTGCCATCATGGGACTTGATCGTCAAACCATTAAAGATGCGTGTGAAGAAGCGAGTATACTAGGTGTTGTTTCTCCAGCTAATTACAATATGCCTGGCCAAATCGCCATTGCAGGTATCAAAGAAGCTGTTGAAAAAGCAGGAGAAATTTTACTTGAAAAAGGCGCTAAACGCGTTGTTCCTTTGCAAGTAAGTGGACCTTTTCATACACAATTGTTGGAACCTGCTTCAATCCAGTTAAAAGAAGCCATCACGGCCATTTCAGTTCATGAGCCTACTCTTCCTGTTGTCAGTAATACAATTGCTGAAGTCTTTAAGGATAAAGAGCAAATCAAAGACATGATGGTTAAACAAGTGATGTCTCCCGTCTATTGGGAAGATAGTGTCAGAACAATGATTGATTTAGGTGTGGACACATTTATTGAAGTTGGTCCCGGAAAAACATTGAGTAGTTTTATCAAAAAAATTGATAAAACAGTTACCATTTTAAATGTTGAAAATGAAAAAACGTTAGAAAAGACAATGAAAAAACTGGCAGAGCTAGAAGCTTAGCCTAATACATTAAAAGGAATGAGCACATGACTTTAAAAAATCAAACGGTTATTGTCACAGGGAGTTCAAGAGGTATTGGAAAAGCGGTTGCTGTAGCATTTGCAAAAGCTGGTGCAAATATCGTTTTAAATGCGCGTAAACCTTTTTCTGAGGAGCTTATTAGCGAATTAGAAGGTTATGGCGTTAAAACGCACACGATTTTAGGTGACGTTAGTGATTTTGACTTTGCTAAACAATTAATTGAAGAATCAAAAGAAGTTTTTGGAAGTGTCGATGTTTTAGTAAATAATGCTGGGATTACAAATGATATGCTTTTAATGCGCATGTCTGAGGAAGATTTCGATCAAACAATTTCGGTTAATTTAAAAGGAACCTTTAATACGATTCGTCATGCATCAAAAGTCATGCTAAAACAAAAAAGCGGCACTATCATTAATATGGCTAGTGTAGTTGGTCTTGTAGGAAATGTCGGACAAGCAAACTATGCAGCAAGTAAAGCCGGCGTTGTTGGTTTAACAAAATCTGCCGCTAGAGAACTATCTGCTAGAGGAATCACTGTAAATGCTATTGCTCCAGGTTTTATTGATACAGAAATGACAGATGTATTATCTGACAAGATGAAAGAACAAGCGGTTAGTCAGATACCTTTGAAACATTTAGGTAACGTAGAAGATGTTGCAAGAGCTGCAGTATTCTTAAGTGAAAATAAATACATTACAGGTCAAGTCATCAATGTAGATGGCGGAATGGTTATGAATGGTTAAGAAGGAGGAAAAAAAATGACAAATCGTGTAGTAATTACCGGAATGGGTGCTGTGACACCTTTAGGAAATACAGTAGCTGAATTTTGGGATGGACTTAAAGCTGGAAAAAACGGCATAGCACCGATTACAAAATTTGATGCCACCGAAACAGGAATCACTGTTGCTGGTGAATTGAAAGATTTTGATGCAACAAACTATATGCAACGTAAAATTTCAAAACGGATGGATGAATTTTCAAGATACGGTGTTGCAGCTGCAGTTCAAGCTGTAGAAGAAAGCGGCATTGATCGTGAAAAAACAGATATGAACCGTTTTGGTGTCATCGTGGGTTCTGGTATTGGTGGATTAAACGCTATGCAAGAACAAATCATTAAAATGAACACAAAAGGGCCGCAACGTGTAGCTCCTTTCTTCGTACCAATGGCGATTGGAAATATGGCTGCTGGAAATATTTCGATTGCAATTGGAACAAGAGGAATTAATACATCCATTGTTACAGCTTGTGCGTCTGGTAACAACTCAATTGGTGAAGCATTCCGCAACATCAAACATGGTTATTCAGATGTGATTCTTGCGGGTGGAGCTGAAGGCACAATCAACGAAATCGGTATTTCAGGTTTTGCTGCATTGACAGCTTTATCAAAAAGTACAGATCCTGACCGTGCATCTATTCCTTTTGACAAAGAACGCAATGGTTTCGTTATGGGTGAAGGAGCGGCAGTCTTGATGCTTGAAAGTTTAGATCATGCATTAGAACGCGGTGCGACAATTTATGCTGAAGTCGTTGGATACGGTTCAACTGGAGACGGTTACCATATGACTGCTCCGACACCAGATGGAAGTGGCGCTGGGCGTGCAATGCAAGATGCAATGGCCGAAGCTGGCATTACACCTGCTGACGTTGGGTACATCAATGCTCATGGAACTAGTACAGGAGCGAATGATTCAGCTGAAACAATGGCAATCAAATATGCTTTTGGCGAAGAAGCAAAAAATGTGGCTATTTCAAGTACGAAAAGTATGACTGGACACTTATTAGGTGCTGCAGGTGCTATTGAAGCAGTAGCATGTGTGAAAGCTCTTCAAGACGGCTTTTTACCACCTACTATTGGCCTTCAAGTACCAGATGAAGCCTGTGATCTAGATTTCATTCCAAATGTTGGACGTGAAGCAGATATCAAATACACTCTAAACAATTCTTTAGGCTTTGGCGGACACAATGCCGTAACATGCTTTAAGAAATGGGAGGGTCAGTAATAATGGATTTCAATCAAGTAAAAGAAATTCTAGATCTAGTGAACAAATCAGAATTAACTGAATTCGATTTGCAAATGGACAATGTGAATTTAAGAATGAGTAAAAATACAGCTACTCAACAAATCAGCCATCAATCGGTTTCAACTGATTCAGAAGCAAGATTTAGCGAACCCGTTCGTAAAGAAAATTTACAAACTTCTTCTATTATCGAAGAAACTGCTCCAATTGCTGAGTCTATTGCCGAGGGCGCACTAGTTCACTCGCCAATTGTGGGCGTTATCTACACATCACCGTCACCAGACCAACCTGCTTTCAAAAAAGTTGGCGATAAAGTGTCTGTTGGAGAAACGCTTTGTATTGTCGAAGCCATGAAATTAATGAATGAAATTAAAAGTGAAATTGAAGGAACCATTACTGAGATATTAATAGAAGATGAACAAGTCGTTGAATTTAATCAACCGTTGTTCAGAATCGCCTAGGAGGAAACACAAATGACAACTATGAATATTAAAGAAATCCAAGAACTGATCCCAAATCGTTACCCTATTTACTTCATTGACCGTGTTGACGAAATGATACCAGGTGAACACGTTGTAGCACTTAAGAATGTTACGATTAATGAAGAAGTATTCCAAGGACACTTTCCAGGTGAACCGGTATTGCCAGGAGTTTATATTTTAGAAGCATTAGCTCAAGCAGGATCGATTCCTTTGCTTACGTTAGACCGCTTTAAAGGTCAAACAGCTTACTTAGGCGGAATGAACAAAGTTAAATTCCGTAAAAAAGTTGTTCCTGGTGATCAATTAATGTTGCAAGTTGATATTGTTAAATTAAAAGATTATGCTGGTATCGGAAAAGGCGTAGCTTACGTAAACGGAAAAAAAGTTTGTGAAGCTGAATTAACTTTCATCATTGGTAGATAAGACGATGTTTAATAAGATATTAATTGCCAATCGAGGAGAAATCGCTGTTCGGATTATTCGAGCTTGTCGTGAGATGGGAATCAAAACGGTTGCTGTCTATTCTGAAGCAGACCGTGATGCGTTGCATATGCAGTTAGCGGATGAAGCTATCTGTATTGGACCCGCAAAAGCTGCGGATTCGTATTTGAATATGCAAAGTATTTTAAGTGCAGCCGTTGTGACGAATGCACAAGCCATTCATCCAGGTTTTGGTTTCCTATCTGAAAATAGTACATTTTCGACCATGTGTCAGGAAATGAATGTGACATTTATTGGACCAGATGCGAGTACTATTGACCAAATGGGGAATAAAGCGAATGCGCGTGCTCTTATGATTGAAGCAAATGTACCTGTTATTCCAGGAAGTGAAGGCTTTATTACCGATACTAATGAAGCTAAACAACTGGCAGATCAATTAGGATACCCCGTAATGGTTAAAGCCGCAGCTGGCGGAGGCGGAAAAGGCATGCGAAAAGTGCTATCTAGTGAAGAGTTAGTTTCCGCATTCAATAGTGCTAAAAATGAAGCGAAAGCTGCTTTTGGCGATGATCAAATGTATATGGAAAAAATCATTGAACATGCACGTCACATTGAAGTACAATTACTAGGTGATCACTATGGAAATGTGATTCATTTAGGTGAGCGTGATTGTTCATTGCAACGGAATAATCAAAAAGTGATTGAAGAGTCTCCATCTGTTGCTATCAATGAAGAACAACGAAAAAAACTTGGTGAAACCGCTATTCGTGCTGCAAAGTATGTTGGTTATAAAAATGCAGGTACGATTGAATTTTTACTGGACCAAGATGGTGAGTTTTATTTCATGGAAATGAATACGCGTATCCAAGTTGAACATCCGGTAACAGAAATGGCCACTGAATTTGATATTGTAAAAGAACAATTATTGATTGCAAGTGGAGCAGAGCTGTCTATTCAACAAAGTGACGTTCGTTTAACTGGACATACGATCGAATGCCGCATCAATGCTGAAAATCCTGCGTTTAATTTTGCTCCTTCACCAGGAACAATCAATTATTTATTGATGCCTAGTGGTGGAAATGGATTACGAGTTGATAGTGCGATGTTTGCGGGAGCAAATATCCCGCCTTATTATGATGCAATGATTGCTAAAATCATTACAAAAGGCGCAAATCGTGCTGAAGCCATTGCAAAAATGCAACGTGCTTTAGGTGAAATGGTTATTGATGGGATTATCAGCAATCAATTTTTCCAAGAAGATTTGTTAATGGATAAGCGATTTGTTAATGGAGAATACGATACAAGCTTTTTGCAAGACGTTTTCCTGAAAGAATGGGTACCTCGTGTTGAATAAGTTTGTCTTGGATCAACAAAAAACATTTCACTAATAAGCAGTAAATAAAAGAGGTGACAATGTGCAGTTATTTAAAAAAAGAGCGTATATACCAATTAGTAAACACACGCAAATTAATGAAGAAAATGATACGCCTATGGTACCAGATGGCATGTTTGCACAATGTCCTAGTTGTAAAAAAGCCATCTATACAAAAGATTTAGGCACGCAAAAAATTTGTCCGGAATGCGGCTATACTTTCAGAATTCGAGCTCAAAAACGTATCGAATTAACCATTGATGAAGACAGTTTTGAAGAATGGAATCAAGATATTCCATTTGAAAACCCGTTAGATTTTCCGGAATACGATACGAAAATTCAAAAAGCTCAAAAAAATACTAAACTCCATGAGGCTGTTTTAACTGGAAAAGGGCTAATTGATGGATTAGAAACGGCTATTTGTGTAATGGATTCTCATTTTATAATGGGAAGTATGGGGAAAGTAGTCGGTGAAAAAATTACGCGGACATTTGAAAGAGCGCTTGCTGAAAGACTACCGGTCATTGTTTTTACAGCCTCTGGTGGTGCGAGAATGCAAGAAAGTATTTTATCGCTGATGCAGATGGCAAAAATTAGTGGAGCCGTTGCTCGTCATAGTGATGCAGGTCTACTGTATGTAACAGTATTAACCGACCCAACTACAGGTGGCGTAACAGCCAGTTTTGCGATGCAAGGAGATATCATTTTATCTGAACCTCAAGCGTTAGTTGGTTTTGCTGGCAGACGAGTGATTGAACAAACCATAAATGAAGAACTGCCGGATGATTTCCAACTTGCTGAGTCTGTTTTAGAAAATGGCTTTATCGATAAGATTGTTCCAAGAAAAGAATTAAAAGCAACTTTGAGTCAGATCTTACGTATCCATTACTAAGAACAGTCAAGTAAGTATTTTTATAAAGAAGGTGAAATAGTTGAAAGAAGCTATGGAAATCGTTGCTTTATCAAGAAAAACATCACGATTATCTGCTTTAGAGATCATGGAATCGGTATTTGACGATTTTATTGAATTCCATGGCGATCGATCTTTTCATGATGACAAAGCTATTGTAGGTGGAGTAGCAACCTTAAATGGAAAACCTGTAACGGTTATTGGGAATCAAAAAGGGCACGAAGTACAAGAAAATATTCTGCGGAATTTTGGTTCTCCTCATCCAGAAGGATATCGAAAGGCCTTACGTTTAATGAAACAAGCGGAAAAATTTAATAGACCTGTGATTACCTTTGTTAATACTTCTGGTGCATATTGTGGCGTTGAAGCTGAAAATAGAGGACAAGGTGAAGCCATTGCTCGTAACTTAATCGAAATGAGTAAGTTAAAAGTGCCTATTCTTTCTATTATTATTGGAGAAGGTGGTAGTGGCGGAGCATTAGCTTTAGCTATGGGAAACCAAGTGTGGATGATGGAACACACGATGTATTCTGTCCTGTCACCTGAAGGGTTTTCTTCTATATTATGGAAAGATGCATCAAGAGCGAAAGAAGCAGCTGAACTGATGAAATTAACGGCTCAAGATTTATTAGGTCTTGATATAATTGATTCCATTTTACCTGAAACGAATGAAGAAGGTTTATTGCCTCACGAGGATATCCTTAAAGCTATGCGTGAGACGATTAGTTCAACATTGGAAGAACTTTCTGCAAAAACACCTGATCAGCTTGTTGAAGAACGTTACCAACGTTTTAGAAAATATTGATGACTGTTCGATACTAAAATTAATCAATAAAAAAAGATAGAAAAGCCGTAAAAAGCTTTTCTATCTTTTTTTGCATAGACCGTTTTGCTTGCATAGAGCCTGTTGACTGTTTGAAGCCCAAAAGCAATACTCAGCGAACGGTCAATTTCTAAATGCTAGACTCTAGTTAGGTGGGTAAATCAATTTTTGGTATTTTTACTGTAGAAGATTGATAAAGATACTTGCCATCGTTTGTTTCAATTAAAATACTATAGCGGTGATCATCTAAAAGTAATTTGCCTAGCATTTCTCTAGAATAGATTCGTCCTAAAGGAAAACCATCTGGTAAAGCAACAGTTACTTTCTTCAACTCATAAAAACCTCTAGCAATCGTTTCTACAAAGATAATATTTGAGATTGATTGCAACTCAATTTGTTCCTCGACCATAAGATCTTTTACATAGCCTTGATTCACTTAGGAACCTCCTTTAGAATGTAGGTAGTTAATTGTTTTACAATGCCAAAAGATTCGTTTGACAAATGTGCGCACCGTACAGTATATAATACTTTATGAAATAAATCTATCAGTATAAAAATTAATTAAAGGATTATTTTCTATCACTTTAGTAAACAAATGTATGCTAAAATAAAGACTGAATAAAAAAGGGAAATGAAGAATAAAAACTGAACAACATGAATGCAGGAGTGTGACATAATGGGAGAAACAGTACCCTTTCCAAAAAATTATGAGTGGTATAAAAAAGAAGCGATGGAGCGCTTTTTATCAGGAAGAATGGAAGAAGCTCTTCCGTTCTTTGAAGAAGCCTATCAATTAGAACAAGATGAGCTATTAAATACAAATTATACAACTGCATTATACCAAGTGGGAGACTATCAAAAAGCTAAAGAGATCGCAGATGATAAATACTCTTTTTATGAACAAGAAGAGTCCTTAACCATTTTTTATACAGCTATTTTAATAAAGTGCCATTTATTTCTTCAAGCTGAACAAGCGCTAGTATTTCGCAAAAAAAAATTCCCACTAACGAATAAGGCTAATGAAAATTGGTTAGCTATTCAAGAGATGTTGGAAGAAGAGCAAGCTCAAATTGAGTTAGAAAAACAGAAAAAAATCCAATACTTGCTAAAAGAAGCTTATTCTTTAGGAAATAAATCGTTTGCTGAACAATCTACTATTATGAAAGGATTGGAAGAAATTCCATTAGAACCTTTTATTGAAGCAGTTAAGCCGATATTATCAAACCCTTATGTTAATGGCATTATTAAAGCGACTGCTATTGAACGATTAGCTATAGAGCAAGTAGCGGGTGAATTTGACGTTTATTGGATGAAAGAAAAAAGAACAATTCAGCCGGCTTCATTAACTTCCATTAAAAATCATGCAAATGTTCAGGAAGTTATGGATTTATTATCTGAACGTGTGGAACAAAATGACCCTACCTTGTATCAAGCTATGATTCAAGAAGCGTACCTGCACTTTTTCATGCTGTACCCATTCATTAATGAAGTCATAACTTCTCCGCTTAAATGGGTTGAACTGTATCAAAAACGATATGATAACTTCTACCAAGAATCTGATGAATCCCTATCTGATACTAAAGAGATGGAAGAATGGATGCACAAGATTGATGAAGAACTAAAGGATTTAGCTTAAGCTTTTTATGATATTGGCTGGTATGTGACGACGGTCAAGCTGTTTTACCCTTAATTCGTTGTTTTTATTTACAAATTTATGCCTTTAGTGTACTATTAATGAGTATGCAATTGCTTTTTTATTGCGAAAAATAGAGTGTTTCGGAGGGAAATATAACATGACTGCTAAATGGGAAAAAAAAGGCACAAATGATGGTGTCTTAACATTTGAAATTTCAGAAGAAAAAATTAAAGAAGGTCTAGATACTGCTTTTAACAAAGTAAAATCTACCTTAAGCGTACCAGGATTCCGTAAAGGGAAAGTTCCTCGTACAATCTTCAACAAACAATATGGTGAAGAAGCTTTATACGAAGATGCTTTGAACGCTGTATTACCTGAAGCATATGATGCTGCAGTATTAGAAGCTGGACTTGATCCAGTTGCTCAACCAAAAATCGATGTTAAATCTATGGAAAAAGGCGAAGCTTGGGTTATTGAAGCTGAAGTTACTGTGAAACCTGAAGTTGAATTAGGTGAATACAAAGGCTTAACAGTTGAAAAACAAGACCGTGAAGTAACAGACAAAGACGTTGAAGAAAATATTGAACAAAAACGTGCTGCACAAGCTGAATTGGTATTGAAAGAAGATGCTGCAGTTGATGGCGACACAGTTGTTATTGATTATGAAGGATTTAAAGACGGCGTTGCTTTCGAAGGCGGCAAAGGCGAAAATCATTCATTAGAATTGGGTTCAAACTCATTCATCCCAGGTTTTGAAGAAAAACTTGTTGGCGTTAAAGCTGAAGATGAATTAGACGTTGATTTAACTTTCCCTGAAGATTACCATGCTGAAGACTTAAAAGGTGCTGCTGTAACATTTAAAGTTAAAGTACACGAAGTTAAAGCAAAAGAATTACCAGAGTTAGATGATGAATTTGCTAAAGATGTTGACGAAGAAGTTGAAACTTTAGCAGCTTTGAAAGAAAAAATCAAAACTCAATTAACAGAAGCTAAAAATGCTGCTGCTGATGAAGCAATTGAAGAAGCTGCAATTCGTCAAGCCGTTGACAATGCAAAAATTGAAGATCTTCCATGGGCAATGGTTCACGATGAAGTTCACCGTCAAATGGATGTATTTTTAAACGATATGCAACGTCAAGGTGTTTCACCTGAAATGTACTATCAAATTACGGGTACTACAGAACAAGACTTACACAAACAAATGGAAGCAGATGCTGATTTAAGAACTCGCACAAACTTAGTTCTTGAAGCAATCGTTGATGCTGAATCGTTTGAAACTTCTGAAGAAGAAGTAAATGAAGAAATCAAGAACTTAGGCGAACAATATGGTATGGATGAAAAAGCTGTCCGTGCTGCATTGACTCCAGAAATGTTGAAACATGACATTTCAATGAAAAAAGCAATTGATTTAATTACTGAAACAGCTAAAGAAAAATAATTGCTGATTCGTTAAGCATAAATTAAAACTAACAAAAAAAGGACTTCAAAAGTTATTCTTTTTGGAGTCTTTTTTTGCCTAAAAGAGAAGCAGGTTAAATTCTAGCTTTAGAGCCTAAATTATGCTATGCTATTTAAGATTTGAACGATTCTCATTGGATTATGAGCGGCAAATCTGCTACTATTGTAAGTGGTACGAATGAGAATAGAGGTGGACAGGAATGTTTAATGATGAAGAAACAAAAGGACCTGTGAGCTGCTCTTTTTGTGGCAAGTCTCAAGACCAAGTGAAAAAAATTGTTGCTGGTCCAGGTGTATATATATGTAATGAATGTATCGATTTATGTAAAGAAATTATTGACGAAGAATTTAGTGATGCAGGTTATGGCGAATTTTTAGAAGTGCCTAAACCTCAAGAAATTAGAGGCATCTTAAATGATTATGTTATTGGACAAGAACAGGCTAAAAAATCATTATCTGTAGCTGTTTATAACCATTATAAACGTGTAAACCAAATTGGTGGAGACGAAAAAGATGGCGTAGAATTGCAAAAGAGTAATATTTGTTTAATTGGACCAACAGGATCCGGAAAAACTTTTCTGGCTCAAAGTTTGGCTCGTATTTTAAATGTTCCATTTGCGATTGCGGATGCTACAAGTCTGACAGAAGCTGGATATGTTGGTGAAGACGTTGAAAATATTCTTCTAAAACTAATGCAAGCAGCTGATTATGATGTAGAACGTGCTCAAAAAGGAATCATTTATATTGATGAAATTGATAAAATTGCGCGTAAAGGCGAAAATGTATCGATTACACGTGATGTAAGTGGGGAAGGTGTTCAACAAGCCTTGCTTAAAATCTTAGAAGGAACTGTTGCAAATGTACCTCCACAAGGCGGTAGAAAACATCCTCATCAAGAGTTCATTCAATTAGACACAAGCAATATTTTATTTATTGTTGGTGGAGCTTTTGACGGAATTGAAACGATTGTTAAAAATCGTATGGGAGAAAAAGTTATTGGTTTTGGTTCTGCTAAGAAAAAAATAGAAGAAGGCCAAAGCGTTATGCAACAAATTATCCCAGAAGATTTATTGAAATTTGGATTGATTCCAGAATTTATCGGACGTTTGCCGGTTATGGCTGCGTTAGAAAAATTAACTGAAGATGATTTAGTCCATATTTTAACAAAACCTAAAAATGCACTTGCAAAACAATACAAAAAATTATTAGGTTTGGATGATGTTGAACTAGAATTTGAAGAAGATTCTTTAACAGAAATTGCTAAAAAAGCAATTGAACGCAATACTGGTGCACGTGGTTTACGTTCCATTATTGAATCAATCATGTTAGAAATTATGTTTGACTTACCTAGTCGACCAGAAATCGTTAAATGTGTGATTACAAAAGATACTGTAAGTGGTTCTGGACTTCCTGAGTTTTATGATAGTGAAGGTAAAAAAGTAAATTAATTTTGCTTGAATCATAGCTTTATGGCATCAAATAAACCAACTAAACGGGGTTGAGACAATTTATTTTGTCTTAACTCCGTTTTATTTAGATTTTTCGGCAAATAGTGAGAGTCTCAAAAAGAATGGCTTAATGAATAGCCAAAATTCATTTGTAAGCATCTTGATATCGTCTTAAATCTAAAGTTAACACGGTTGCTGCTTTAGTTGTTCATCTGAACTATGAGTTTCTAAGGGGAAAGTCGAGGTTGATTTAAATTTAAAATATCATTGATTACATTAATATGTTAAAATGATAAAAGAATTTATAATTAGAGATGGAGATTAGAAAATGAAAGTAAATAAAGCTGATATTGTCATCAGTGCGGTTTCGCCTGCTCAATATCCAAGTACAGGGTTACCTGAAATAGCCTTAGCCGGTCGTTCAAATGTTGGGAAATCATCATTTATTAATACAATGATTAATCGAAAAGGGCTTGCTAGAACATCAGGAAAACCAGGAAAAACTCAAACATTAAATTATTATATTATTGAAGATAGTTTTTATTTCGTAGATGTTCCAGGTTACGGATACGCTAAGGTATCAAAAACAGAACGGGCAAAATGGGGACAAATGCTTGAAGTTTACTTTACTCAAAGAGAGACTTTAAAAGTAGCTCTTTCAGTAGTAGACCTTAGACATCCGCCGACAGAAGACGATGTACAAATGTATGAGTTTCTAAAGTACCATTCTATTCCTGTTATCGTAGTTGCTACAAAAGCGGACAAGATTCCAAGGGGAAAATGGAACAAACATATAAAAATCGTTAAAGATAAATTAAACATAAGAGAAGAAGACCATTTCGTTCTTTTTTCTTCTGAAACAGGAGAAGGTAAAGAGCAGGCTTGGAGCTTGATTGAATCATACATTAAAGACTAACTTCTTTTTGTAGCAATTAAACAAGTCAAGAATAATTGATGAGCTAAAATAGAAGGGATAGAACGGTAATTAGCATTCTATCTTTTTCTGTTTTTTATCAATTATAATGATGGAAAATTAGAGGATGGTACTATTGAAAATCTTATTATACGGGGTTAGTCACAAAACGACGCCGATAGAAATTAGAGAACATTATACAATTGAAGAACAACAGTTACCTGAACAACTCGCTGAGATAAAATCTTTTTCAGGTGTTAAAGAAGCTGTCATTCTTTCAACGTGCAATCGAACAGAATACTATCTTTATATTGATCAAAATGAATTTATGCATGGAGAAATGCTTCGTTTTCTTTCAAATCATACAGGATATGAAATTTCTGAAGTTATATCAACAAGCTATGGAAAGTCGAATCATGAGGCTGCTGAACACTTATTTAATGTAGCAACTGGGCTTGATTCATTGATCATTGGCGAAACGCAGATTTTGAGTCAAGTGAAACAAGCGTTTGCTATGGCTGTTGAACTAAAAACATCTGGTCCAATTCTAAATTCTTTGTTTAATAAGGCTATTTCTTTTTCTAAAAAAATGCATACTAAAACAAACTTAGATAAGTTATCGTACAATCCCGGAACTGCCGCGGTTAAATTATATAAAGAAGAATGGGATAGCTTAGCAGACAAACGTTTCCTTTTGATTGGATCAGGAAAAATGATTAGTTTAACGGCTAAAACGTTATTTTATCAAGGCGCTACTCATATAACCCTAATTGGTCGTAACGAACAGAAAGTAAATGACTTAGCACATGAATTGAATTTATGGGCACAAAAAACACGGCATTCAGATGTGTTAAAACGTTATTTCTTTACAGCTGATTTTAATCATCTGCCAATGTCTTTAGCGGCGGCCGATGGAGTGGTCACTGCTACAAAAGCACCCTATCATTTGATAACCGGAAAAACGATTGAAGAAATGGCGACCATTCGTTTAACTTTGAAAAAACAGTTGTTTATGGACTTTTCGGTTCCGCGAAATATCGAGCCTAGTATTCAATACATTGAAGGTATTCAAGTATTTGATATGGACCAAATTAGTTTTCGTTTAGAAGAAGCCGATCTTGATAAAGATAAAGTCGTTAGAAAAATTAAAGTTGAACTAAGTGAAGAGGTAGCAGAATTTAAACAATGGTATCTAGAAAGAAAAGCCGTTCCTTATTTACAAGAGCTTAACGAACAAATGCTGAATTTAAAAGAACTGACATTAACAAGTTTAGAAAATAAATTGCCTGAATTAACCCAACATCAAATTCGTTTAATTGATAAGCATATGCAAAGTATGATTAATCAGATGAAGCGCATACCAGTTGAATCTTTAAAAGAATTTGCCAGAAAAAATGCTTCAAAAGAATCGAAAAAAGACTTAAAATTATTCGCTAAATCATTAGGACTTTCAGTGGAATTGGAGAATTCGGAACAACCATCTGAAGTACTTGTAGTAGAAAGTGGAGGGGTCAGCATTGAGAGTCACGAAACAATCTGAACAAGCTTTTGAAAAAGCACTTAATTTAATGCCAGGAGGAGTAAACAGTCCTGTAAGGGCCTTTAAATCGGTAGATGTACCTCCTGTATTTATTCAAAAAGGTAAAGGAAGCCATGTGGTTGATATAGACGGAAATGACTACATTGACTATGTCTTAGGTTGGGGCCCTTTAATTCTAGGTCATGCAAATGATCAAGTCATAGATAAAATTCAACACACAGCAAGTTCTGGGACCAGTTTTGGTATGCCAACACTCTTAGAAAATCAATTAGCTGAACTTGTGATTCAACGTGTACCTTCTGTAGAAATGGTTCGTTTTGTTAATTCCGGAACAGAAGCAACTATGAGTGCATTGCGTTTAGCACGTGGTTTTACAAATAGAGATAAAATAGTGAAACTAGAAGGTAGTTATCATGGACATGACGATGCCTTATTAGTAAAAGTTGGATCCGGAGTTGCAACACTAGGATTGCCTGATTCACCAGGAGTTCCAAAAAGCACTACCTCGAATACGCTAGTAGCTCCTTACAATGATTTAGAAGCGATTGAAGTGCTCTTCGAAGCGTATCCGGGTGAAATTGCAGCAGTTA
>NZ_ABHH01000023.1:0-30313 GCF_000171855.1 Carnobacterium sp. AT7
ATGCCCCAATAATATTGTATCCATCAACAATTAACAACTCTTTTTTCATGCTATTTGACCCCCTTTCCTCTTTAAACTATTGTACTAAATTTTATTTCTTCCACGGTATACTTCATACATCAATAAACTTGCAGCTACACTAGCATTCAGACTTTGAACGTGTCCAGTCATGGGTATAGTAATCATACCATCCATTTGTTCTTTTACTAAACGAGAAATGCCTTTTCCTTCATTGCCCATTACCAATCCGATAGGTAAAGTAGTTTCCCATTGTCGGTAATCTTGACCTTCCATGTCTGTTCCATACAACCATAATCCGCGTTCTTTTAATTCTTTTATAGCTTGAACTAAATTGGTTACTCGTGCAACCGCTACATGCTCTATCGCTCCGGTTGAAGCTTTAGCAACAGTAGCCGTTAAACCTACAGCTCGTCTTTTAGGAATGATGATTCCGTGTGCTCCAATAGCATCAGCGGTTCTCATGATCGAACCTAAGTTATGCGGATCTTCAACGCCGTCCAAAAGGATGAAAAATGGATCTTCATTTTTTTGAGCTGCAACTGCAAATAAATCATCAATCGTTGCATACTGAAAAGCAGAAGCTGCAACAACTACTCCTTGGTGATTCATTCCGTCAACTAATTGATCCAATTTAGATTTAGGCACAAATGAGATTTGAACACTACGTTTTTTTGCTAAATTTTGAATTTCTTCCATTTTAGATCCACTTAAACCTTCTTGCAAAAAGATCTTATTGATATCACGTTCAGATTTTAATACTTCAATAGCAGGCAAGCGCCCGGCGACTAAATCACGATCTGTCTCTTGCTCTTCAACGGTATCCTCAATTGGCTTAACAAATTTCCTTTCTGTTCTGTCTGTTTTTTTTGAAAAATTTGGTTTTTTAGGTTGTCGGTTTCGTTTATCGAAATTTTTATTATCTCTTGTCATCTTTTGTATCCTCCACTTTTTTAATACACCAATGGATCAATTCTTCCATTCGCTCCGTTTGTTTTGCTAAATGCAAGTAGCCCATCAATGATTCAAATCCAGTAGCTACACGATAGGTTGTGATATCTGCATTCTTTGCAGATGTATAGCTTTTAGAATTTCTGCCTCGTTTGTACATTGTCACTTCTTCTTCGGTTAAAAAATCCTCTACTGCTAGCATTTCATGCATCAAAAAACTTTGACCTTTGGCAGATACAAAGTGAGTAGCCATTTTGTGCAATTGACTTGGTTTTGTATAGCCTAGTCCTACTAAATAATCACGAATGTAGATTTCATATATAGCATCTCCCACATACGCTAATGCTAACCCATTTAATAATGCCCAATTTTTTTCAGTCATATCGTTTATTATCCTCTTCTCCATCTAGTTCCTTGCGGTGTATCATCTAAAATGATGCCTTCTTCTTTCAACTGATCTCTAATGTCATCACTGCGTTGAAAATTCTTTGCAGCGCGCGCTGCATTTCTTTCTTCAATTAATTGCTCAATGGTCTCATCTAACAATTCTGTTTCACCAAACGTTATACCAAAAACTTGAACTAACTCTTGGAATTGATGCAACATCGCTTCAAGAACAACTTTAGAAACAACCGTCCGCTCGCTATAGATATTCATTGCCTTGGCCATTTCGTAAATAACTGTAATACCATTAGCAGAATTAAAATCATCATCCATTTCCGTAACAAAGTTTTCTTTAAACAACTTGAACTGACTGATTTGTTCTTGATCATCTTCTCCTACTGCGGCTGCATCTTTCAAACGGTAAGTTACATTATCAAAAGCCATTGTTATTTTTGTTAAGTTCGCTCTTGCTTCTTCAATGGTCGTTTCACTGTAACTGATTGGTCTACGATATTGAGTCGTTGCCATAAAGAAACGTAAAATTTGCGGGTCAACTTGTTTGATAATATCATGAACCAAGACAAAATTCCCTAGCGATTTACTCATTTTCTCATTATCCATTGTCACAAAACCGTTGTGCATCCAATAATGTGCAAATGGATGGCCAGTTTTCGCTTCACTTTGGGCAATTTCATTTTCATGATGTGGAAAAGCTAAATCTTGTCCGCCAGCATGAATATCGATTGTATCACCTAAATATTTTGTAGCCATTACAGAACATTCTATATGCCAGCCTGGACGACCAGGTCCCCATGGAGACTCCCAATTGATTTCTGCTTCTTTAGCTGCTTTCCATAAAGCAAAATCTAATGGATCTTCTTTTTTGTTGTTTTCTTGGGCGTTTAATCGATTGCTTGCTCCAACTTCCAATTCATCAATTGAAATATCACTTAATTCACCATAATTTTTGAATTTTCTGGTACGGTAATAAACATCGCCATCTACCTCATAAGCATACTCTTTTTCAATCAATACTGCTATAAAATCAATGATATCAGGCATATTTTCCATTACTCGCGGATGATGACTAGCTTCTTCTACACCTAAAGCATGCGTATCTTCATGATAAGCCGCAATAAATTTGTCAGCCACTTCTGGAGCAGTTAAGTTTAACTCTTTTGCGGTACGAATAATTTTATCGTCCACATCTGTAAAATTTGACACATAATTCACATCATATCCACGGTACTCTAGATAACGTCTAACCGTATCAAAAGCTACTGTGCTACGAGCATTCCCAATATGAATGTAGTTATAAACCGTTGGTCCACAAACATACATTCTAACCTTGCCTTCTTCTATTGGAATAAAGGCTTCTTTTTTTCTAGTTAATGTATTATAGATTTTTAACATAGCTACTCTCCTTTTCTATTTGAATTTAGGTTTAACGGGAAACTTTTTCACCATTTACCTTAACAACTTTAGCAGGAATTCCTACTGCCGTTGAATGAGGTGGTATAGAACTTAAAACAACTGCTGATGCTCCAATTTTGGAGTGATCTCCAATCGTTATAGGTCCAAGAACTTGTACATGTGCGGATAGCAAAACGTCATTCCCAATCGTTGGGTGTCTTTTGCCAGTATCTTTCCCTGTTCCACCTAATGTCACTCCATGAAAAATAACGACATCATTTCCGATAGTTGCTGTTTCTCCAATCACGACTCCCATGCCATGGTCGATGAATAGTCGCCTACCGATTGTTGCACCAGGATGAATTTCTATCCCAGTTAAAAAACGAGAAAAATTAGCAATCATGCGACTGAGCAAAAATCTATTCCGCTTGTATAAACTATGTGACACTCGATGAAAAATAATAGCATAAAAGCTAGGGTACGTTAACAGAATTTCAAGGGTACTTTTAACTGAAGGGTCATTCTCTTTAATGGTCTGAATGTCTTCTCTCAATCTCCACATTGATTCTATTCCACCTTATTCGTATCTTTCTATTGTTAATTTTTTTTACAAAAAAAGCAACGTCTCTTATACTAAAAGACGCTGCTGCGTGGTTCCACTTTTCTTTATCGCCTAACTTCTAACTCTAGAATCAGCGACCTTTAACACAGTAACGGGTGTTGACCGATAAGAGTCTACTTAACATTCAACTCCTTAACTCAGAGACGCACTTCACCCAATCGCTATCATCTGCTTCCACCAGTACAGACTCTCTTTAGATTTTAATTGGGTTACTCTTTCTCTTCATCGTTTTTAATTTTATTTAATTCAGTTTTATAGTTTTGCTAATGCTGCTTGCAAATGAGCTTGTGCTTTTTCACGACCAAGCAGTTCAATTGTTGGGCCAATTTCTGGGCCATGTGATTGTCCAGTTACCGCTACACGAATTGGCATGAACAGATTTTTCCCTTTGATACCTGTTTCTTTTTGAACCGTTTTGATTGCTTTTTTAATTTCATCAGCATCAAAAGGTTTGATTTCTTCTAATTGTTTAGCAAAAGCGGTTAAGACTTCTGGCACTGTTTCGCCTTCTAAAACTTCTTTTGCTACACTATCGATTACCGGTTCTTCACTAAAGAACAAGCTTGATAGTTCCACAATTTCTGCACCATAACTCATTTGTTCGTGATACAGGCTAACGACTTTTTGGACCCACTCTTTTTTCTCTGGTGTTGCATTTTCTTCAACATACCCTGCTTTAATCAAGTGCGGCATAGCTAATGCTGTTACCGTTTCTAAATCAGCTTTTTTCATGTATTGGTTATTGATCCATTCCAGTTTTTTAGCATCAAATGCAGCTGGAGATTTGCTTAAACGTTCTGCATCGAACATTTCAACAAATGTATCATGGTCAAAAATTTCTTCTTCTCCAACTGGAGACCAGCCCAACAAAGAAATAAAGTTAAACATAGCTTCTGGTAGATACCCTAATTCGCGGTATTGTTCGATAAATTGAAGAATATTGCCATCGCGTTTGCTTAATTTTTTACCGGTTTCACTGTTTATAATCAATGTCATATGGCCAAATTGAGGAGCTTCCCAGCCAAACGCTTCATAAATCATTAATTGTTTTGGCGTATTAGCGATGTGATCGTCCCCACGTAAAACATGAGTAATTTCCATAAAGTGATCATCTACAGCAACTGCAAAGTTATATGTTGGCATGCCATCACGTTTAATGATGACAAAATCTCCTCCTATACTTTCAGCTTCAAATGAGATAGATCCTTTTACGATATCTTCAAAACGATATGTGCTTTCTTTCACCACACGGAAACGAATAACCGGTTCAATTCCTGATGCTTCTTTTTCTTTTTGTTCTTTAGCCGTTAAATGAGCGCATTTACCACCATAGTGAGGCATTTCTCCTCTAGCTCTTTGTGCTTCGCGTTCTTCTTCTAACTCGTCTTCTGAACAGTAGCATTTGTATGCACGATTGCTTAATAATAATTGTTCCACTAACGGGTCATAAATCTCTCTGCGTTCTGATTGACGGTATGGTCCGAATTTCCCTGGATTATCAGGACTTTCATCCCAATTCATACCTAACCATTTCAAGTTTTCTAATTGACTTGTTTCTCCACCTTCAATGTTGCGTTTTAAATCAGTATCTTCAATACGAATGATGAAGTCTCCACCATTGTGTCGTGCAAATAAATAATTGAATAGCGCTGTACGAGCGTTCCCAATATGTAAATGTCCTGTTGGGCTTGGCGCGTAACGTACACGAACTTTTTTTGTCATAATTATTTCCTCTTTTCTTTCTATTTTTTTATCTAGTGAAATCTAAGTGAATGAAATAGGTGCAGGTTTTCTTTCTAATTTTTCTATCAAACAACTAGCCATTGCTGCCATACCTTCTTTTCGTCCAACAAAACCCATCGTTTCAGATGTTGTTGCTTTTACGTTAACATGTTGGATAGTTGTTTGACAATCATAAGCTATATTTTCTATCATTTTTTCTAAATAAGGAGCCATTTTAGGGGTTTCAGCTACAATAGTAGCATCGATATTTCCAATCGTATAGCCTTCTTTTTTTAGCATGCTCCATACCTTACGCAACAATTCTCTCGAATCGATATTTTTAAATTGTTCATCTGTCTCAGGAAAATGGCGCCCTATATCGCCTTTACCAGCTGCCCCTAAAAGAGCATCTATAATAGCATGAAGCAACACATCGGCGTCAGAATGACCCAATAATCCGTATTCAAAAGGAATATCTACTCCTCCGACAACCAAGCGTCTCTCACTAGCGAATTGATGGACGTCATAGCCTTGTCCTATTCGAAACATAATCCAAACCTCCTTCTACTTGCTTTGTTGTTCTCTGTGAAGCAAAATAGCTTCTCCAGCTACCATGTCTTCAGGAGTGGTAATTTTTATATTATCGTAAGAACCTTCTATTACTCGTATTTCTTTTTCTATTCGCTCAACTAACGAAGCATCATCTGTTCCTAAAAAATGGTCTGTTCTAGCCTTTTCATGTGCTTGAAGAACCAATGAGCTCTCAAAAGCTTGAGGAGTCTGGATTTGCCATAATTCGCTTCTTGGCAACGTAACTTTAACGGTATGATCAGGATATACCGCTTTAATTGTATCTTTTGCTGGTACACCCAAAATAGCTGCACCAATTTTTTGAACTTCTTCGTATAATTGACGAATGGCTGTCTGTTCAATAAAAGGCCTTGCGCCATCATGAATCATCACAATGCCTGAAGTTTTATTTTCCAATTTTTGCAATCCATTATAAACA
This sequence comes from Carnobacterium sp. AT7, assembly GCF_000171855.1. NCBI lineage: Bacteria > Bacillati > Bacillota > Bacilli > Lactobacillales > Carnobacteriaceae > Carnobacterium > Carnobacterium sp. AT7. The sequence continues at coordinate 6,120 of NZ_ABHH01000023.1, forward strand.
CTATGCTGTCGTTCCATTCCGCCTATAGCAATAGTGATCTTTTTTTTGCTAAGCATATGCTCTTGTCGCAGCAAATCATGAATCAATTCAACTTCATCTTCTTTTACAACTAAAATAATATGACTGCAATAATCATCTTTTAAAAATACATTTAATGGGTATTCAATCAACGGTTTGTTTAGTAACGGCAATAAAATTTTATTTTTAGAAGCACGCATGCGCCTTCCATGACCAGCTGCCAATAACACCAGCTCATAGTCTTTATTCATCGCACCCGCTCCTAATCTTTTTCTTTAATGCCTTTTTGTGAGTGAACTGGTTTGGCAAAGATCATTCGCCCAGCTGCTGTTTGAAGTGCACTAGTTACCACAACTTCAATCGTTTTATTCATAAAGTGCTGTCCTTCTTCAACAACGATCATCGTTCCGTCATCTAAGTAAGCTACACCTTGGCTACGTTCTGTTCCAGCTTTTACAATCATAACCGTCATATTTTCTCCAGGAATCACAACTGGTTTCACTGCATTTGCCAATTCATTGATATTTAAGACTGGTACATTTTGGAATTCACTTACTTTATTCAAATTATAATCATTCGTGACAACAACACCATCTAATAATTTTGCTAACTTAATTAACTTGCTGTCAACTTCTGCAATATCTTCAAAATCACCATCGTACATTTCAACTTTCATATCATCTTCTTTTTGCAAAGCATTTAATATGTCTAACCCTCTACGACCACGCACTCGTTTTAAACTATCCGAAGAATCGGCAATATACTGCAATTCTTGTAAAACAAAATTAGGAATCAAAATCGTTCCTTCAAGAAAACCTGTTTTAGCAATATCATAAATTCTTCCATCAATAATAACGCTTGTGTCTAATATTTTATATTTACGAAAAGTTTCGTCTGCTCTACGCTCTAAAACTTTTCCGTCTTCATCTTCTACATTCTTTTTTGTTTTTGCTTGAAATAATTTACGCCATTCGTCTCTACGTGTTGTTCCAACACGAAAACCTAAATACGCAAAACCAGCTACAAGAACAAACGGTATGACATCACTGATTACTGGAATATTCATCCCAATCAGCACTACGCTAATCAGCCATGCTAGGATTAACCCTATAATGGTTCCTAAACTTCCGAATAATAAATAGGTCACACTTTGTTGACTTAAAAAAGTTTCGATTTTTTTAAAACCTTGTTCAATGTATGCCACAGATAAAAAAGAAATAAATAAAAATATAATAGCACCAATCAGAATATTTGTGACTACATTATTAACATATACATTTTCAACACTTGCCATGTTCCATGCGATTGGCATCAAACTGGCTCCAATACTTCCACCGATAAGGATAAAGATACCGGTTATGATTTTTTTAACCAAAACTATTCCTCCTTCTTTATAAATGGTGTTCCTACTTTTTTTAAAAAAGTAGGAAGCTTTCCATTTCGTTTTTTTAGTGCTTGTACTTTAAGAAAAAGCTTTCTTTATCGCTTCAGCTATTGTTACAACGCCAATAATTTCTACATTTGGTGGGAATTCCCAACCACCGATATTATTTTTTGGAATCATAATTCGTTTAAAACCTAACTTAGCGGCTTCATTTACCCGTTGTTCAATTCGACTCACTCGTCTAATTTCTCCGGTTAAGCCCATTTCTCCAATAAAACAATCGGTCTCTTTTGTTTCTTTTTCTTGATAACTAGATGTGATACTAATAGCAATAGCTAAATCAATCGCTGGTTCATCTATTTTAACGCCACCAGCTGATTTCAAATACGCATCTTGATTTTGCAACAATAAGCCAGCTCTTTTTTCTAAAACAGCCATAATCAAAGCAACTCGGTTATGATCTAACCCACTTGCTGTCCGTCTGGCATTTCCAAAAGCAGTAGGTGTGATTAAAGACTGTATCTCAGCTAAAATAGGACGCGAACCTTCCATTGAAGCTACTACAGCAGAACCTGTAGCTCCAGATAGCCGTTCCTCTAAAAACATTTCTGAAGGATTCAATACTTCTACCAAACCTCCTTCACGCATTTCAAAAATCCCAATTTCATTAGTTGAACCAAATCGATTTTTGACTGCTCGTAAAATGCGGAATGTATGGTGTCTTTCTCCTTCAAAATAAAGCACGGTATCTACCATATGCTCTAGCATACGCGGACCGGCAATTGACCCTTCTTTTGTAACGTGTCCCACAATAAAAATAGCAATATTATTTGTTTTAGCAATTTTTAGTAAATCAGCGGTGCTTTCTCTAACTTGAGAGACACTTCCTATTGCTCCTGTAATGTCTGGCTGATTCATCGTCTGAATAGAATCTATAATAACATAATCGGGCTTTAAATCTTCAATTGTCTGTCTTATTGCACCCATATCGGTTTCAGGGTAAATATAAAAATCTGAACCTTTTACACCTAATCGAATTGCACGCATTTTAATTTGACTAGCACTTTCTTCACCACTTACATACAAAACTTTTCCGCCAGCCAAGTTTAACTGCGCCGAAACTTGCAGCAAAAGTGTAGACTTACCAATACCTGGGTCTCCCCCTATTAAGACAAGCGATCCTGGTACCACTCCGCCTCCTAAAACACGGTTTAATTCTTTTAGCTGTGTTTTGATTCTCGGTACTTTTGATACATTAATATCTTGAATAGCTTCAGCCTTAGCAGCTTTACCAGTCATGCTCACACGACTTCTACGGTCATTCTTATCTGCCATAGTTTCTTCTTCCATTTGATTCCAGCTACCACAGTTTGGACAACGTCCCATCCATTTCGGTGATTCATAACCACATGCTTGGCAGACAAATTTAGTTGCTTTCTTTTTCGCCACCTATTCAGCCCACCTTCTAAGTTTCTAAAATGATTTAATTTTATTTTACCATAAAAGCGATTAGAATAGGCATTGAAACCGTTAAAAGGCAGATTAATTCAAGCTTTTTTCAATAGAAATTCATATTCTTATTTTTTATGTCCTAATACAAAGTTTATCTTCCGGAAGATCCAAAACCACCTGAACGAATATTACCTGTTACTCTGTCAGCATCTGCTTTCAAGAATGGCATGAAAATACCTTGTCCGATTCGATCTCCTTTTTTTATCACATGATCCGTTAAACCATAGTGAATAAATTGAAAGTAGATATGTCCCTCATTATTCTCGTTGTTATAATAATCTGAGTCAATAATACCGACACCATTAGGTAAAATCAATTGGTGCTTAATCGGGTTACTTGAGCGATTAGCCAACTGCAAGTACTCATCTTCACCCATATAAGCTTTAATACCGGTTGGCACAAGCGTAGATTTCAAATATTTTTTATTTTCTGCTAAATAGGCTAATTTTGTTTCTTTCGGTTTCATTTCCCGGGCAATGTTTTTAAATAACACTTTCCAGATAGAAGGCACAATTGTATCTTCTGCTGCTTCAAAATCATACCCTGCTGCGTGATTGGTTGCTCTTATCGGTAATTGTATTCCCTTTGACTGATAGGCTGTGATTACTTCAAATCCACGTTTTTTTTCCATATCTTCTATTTCCTCATTTCATATCCAATTCATTAACTTATCAATTATAACAAAAATTGAATCAACTAGCGATTCCCTCAAAAAATCTTCTACTTTATTTCTTTTCAGCTTTACTGTGCAACTTGCACAATTAATAGCAAAATGATTTGTGCAGTTTCCCCTTCCTTAAAAAAAGCGTTTACATTATGATTGTTTTATACTAATTTAGTCAACTACGAGAGGATACGTGAATAGCATGGTAGAAATAGCTTTAAAAAATATTAATAAGAAATATGAGAATAATGATTTTCTTTCTGTAACAGATTTTAATTTAACCATTAAAGATAAAGAGTTTATTGTCTTTGTTGGTCCTTCTGGTTGTGGGAAATCAACTACATTACGGATGGTTGCTGGGCTTGAAGATATTTCAGAAGGTGAACTATATATTGGAGATAAATTAGTCAACGATGTTGCTCCAAAAGATCGTGATATTGCAATGGTTTTCCAAAACTATGCCTTATACCCTCATATGACAGTATACGATAATATGGCTTTTGGATTGAAACTACGCAAATACAAAAAAGAAGAAATTAAACAACGAGTTGAAGAAGCAGCTGAAATTTTAGGTTTAACAGATTTCTTAAAACGTAAACCTGCAGCATTATCTGGTGGACAACGTCAACGTGTTGCCTTAGGACGTGCTATCGTTCGGGATGCTAAAGTATTCTTAATGGATGAGCCATTATCAAACTTAGATGCAAAGTTACGTGTAGCTATGCGTGCTGAGATTGCAAAATTACATCGCCGTTTAAATACAACAACTATTTATGTAACTCATGACCAAACAGAAGCAATGACGATGGCAGACCGTATTGTTATTATGAAAGATGGATTTGTTCAACAAATCGGTAGTCCTAAAGAGGTTTACAATACTCCTGTGAACGTCTTTGTTGCAGGATTTATTGGATCTCCAGCAATGAATTTCTTTGACATTACTTTGACTAACAATGTGATCTCTAATGGTAAAGGATTATCCATTACTTTGGATGAACGCAATGCAAAAAATCTTGCAGCTAAAGGCTACGAAGGAAAAAAACTTATTTTCGGTATGCGTCCTGAAGACATTCACAGTGAACAGATTGTATTAGATGCTAACCCAAATAGTATTGTTCATGCTGAAGTAGTTGTATCAGAATTACTGGGAGCTGAAACAATGTTATATACAAAAGTGGATGGTACAGAGTTCATTTCAAAAGTGGATGCTAGAGATTTCCATAATCCAGGAGAATTTATTGACTTGTCTTTTGATTTAAACAAAGCACATTTCTTTGATCCTGAAACTCAAAATGTTATTAGATAATTGAATTTTACTTAGTTATCTGAAAACGTAGGAATAGTATAGAAATACACCGTCAAGGTTAGCTAAAACAGCGAACTTTGACGGTGTATTTTTTAGATTAATTGTTTCAAATTGTTTCACGTGACACAATTTTTTAGGACCCGCAAAACAATTGTAAATCTATAACCTTTAATGCCGTTAGCTGAATTTAGTCGGTTAATTATTTTTTTCGGAGTAATAATTTTTTTAATAAGTAGTGTGATAGCTTTAAAAAAATGTCAACAAACAAAATAACTTTTGTAAGGCACTAATCACTGTCTAAAGCCAATCTCTTCGGACTATTATTCCTTAAATCCTAAGCTTTAGCCGCAATGCTAAATAATGCGTATTAAGTTGACGAGACGACATTATTTATACTGACGAAAAAATCATGGGCTTTGATAGGATAACTATTAAGTAATATGATTTATCTGATAGACTTTTTAGTCTTATTAATTGAATTTAGTTGCTACGCAAGATTACTTGTAATCCCTGCAAAGTATTTTATACGAATGATACTGCATTAACGCTTAGGCTTAAGACAGTACCAGGGCTCTTACAAGCAAATACTTCTATTTTATAAGAAATTTTCGAAACATCCACACTATTTTTGACGAATAGCCTTTTTAAATTGGATATACGTCAAAAAAAGACACCATCCGAAGATGATGTCTTTTGTATTTGCGTGGCAACGTCCTACTCTCACAAAGGGAAACCCTTCACTACCATCGGCGCTAAGAAGCTTAACTTCTGTGTTCGGCATGGGAACAGGTGTGACCTTCTTGCCATCATCACCACACAATTTCAATCAAGAGAACGTTATTCTCTCAAAACTGGATAAGTTAAAAATCATTTTTCGTTCTGAAACCGTCTTACACCGTTTAAAAAATTTGGTTAAGTCCTCGACCGATTAGTATTGGTCCGCTCCATCTATCGCTAGACTTCCACTTCCAACCTATCTACCTGATCATCTCTCAGGGGTCTTACTCACTTACGTGATGGGAAATCTCATCTTGAGGGGGGCTTCACGCTTAGATGCTTTCAGCGTTTATCCCGTCCACACATAGCTACCCAGCAATGCCCTTGGCAGAACAACTGGTACACCAGAGGTGTGTCCATCCCGGTCCTCTCGTACTAAGGACAGCTCCTCTCAAATTTCCTACGCCCGCGACGGATAGGGACCGAACTGTCTCACGACGTTCTGAACCCAGCTCGCGTACCGCTTTAATGGGCGAACAGCCCAACCCTTGGGACCGACTACAGCCCCAGGATGCGATGAGCCGACATCGAGGTGCCAAACCTCCCCGTCGATGTGGACTCTTGGGGGAGATAAGCCTGTTATCCCCAGGGTAGCTTTTATCCGTTGAGCGATGGCCCTTCCATGCGGAACCACCGGATCACTAAGCCCGACTTTCGTCCCTGCTCGACTTGTAGGTCTCGCAGTCAAGCTCCCTTATGCCTTTACACTCTGCGAATGATTTCCAACCATTCTGAGGGAACCTTTGGGCGCCTCCGTTACACTTTAGGAGGCGACCGCCCCAGTCAAACTGCCCGTCAGACACTGTCTCCCAGCCCGATAAGGGCTGTGGGTTAGAGTGGTCATACAGCAAGGGTAGTATCCCACCAACGCCTCCACCAAGACTGGCGTCCTGGCTTCATTGGCTCCTACCTATCCTGTACAAGCTGTACAAACACTCAATATCAAACTGCAGTAAAGCTCCATGGGGTCTTTCCGTCCTGTCGCGGGTAACCTGCATCTTCACAGGTACTATAATTTCACCGAGTCTCTCGTTGAGACAGTGCCCAGATCGTTACGCCTTTCGTGCGGGTCGGAACTTACCCGACAAGGAATTTCGCTACCTTAGGACCGTTATAGTTACGGCCGCCGTTTACTGGGGCTTCAATTCTGAGCTTCGCCCGAGAGCTAACCCATCCTCTTAACCTTCCAGCACCGGGCAGGCGTCAGCCCCTATACGTCATCTTACGATTTTGCAGAGACCTGTGTTTTTGATAAACAGTCGCCTGGGCCTATTCACTGCGGCTGACCAATTGGTCAGCACCCCTTCTCCCGAAGTTACGGGGTCATTTTGCCGAGTTCCTTAACGAGAGTTCTCTCGCACACCTTAGGATTCTCTCCTCGACTACCTGTGTCGGTTTGCGGTACGGGCAGTTTGTTTCTAACTAGAAGCTTTTCTTGACAGTGTGACATCGGGAACTTCGGTACTTAATTTCCCTCCCCATCACAACTTGTTCTTAAAGAAGCAAGCATTTGACTCACTTCAAAACTTGTTGCTTGGACGCGCATATCCAACAGCGCGTATTCCTTAGCCTACTGTGTCCCTCCATTGTTCAAACAAAACAAACTGGTACAGGAATCTCAACCTGTTGTCCATCGTCTACGCCATTCGGCCTCGACTTAGGTCCCGACTAACCCTGGGAGGACGAGCCTTCCCCAGGAAACCTTAGTCATTCGGTGGACGGGATTCTCACCCGTCTTTCGCTACTCATACCGGCATTCTCACTTCTAAGCGCTCCACTAGTCCTCACGATCTAGCTTCAACGCCCTTAGAACGCTCTCCTACCATAGAACCAATGGTTCTATCCACAGCTTCGGTGTTATGTTTAGCCCCGGTAAATTTTCGGCGCAGGGTCACTCGACTAGTGAGCTATTACGCACTCTTTAAATGATGGCTGCTTCTGAGCCAACATCCTAGTTGTCTAAGCAACTCCACATCCTTTTCCACTTAACATAAACTTTGGGACCTTAGCTGGTGGTCTGGGCTGTTTCCCTTTCGACTACGGATCTTATCACTCGCAGTCTGACTCCCGGATATAAATCAATGGCATTCGGAGTTTATCTGAATTCGGTAACCCGAGAAGGGCCCCTAGTCCAAACAGTTGCTCTACCTCCATGATTCTAATTCCGAGGCTAGCCCTAAAGCTATTTCGGAGAGAACCAGCTATCTCCAAGTTCGATTGGAATTTCTCCGCTACCCACACCTCATCCCCGCATTTTTCAACATACGTGGGTTCGGTCCTCCAGTGCGTATTACCGCACCTTCAACCTGGACATGGGTAGATCACTTGGTTTCGGGTCTACGACCACATACTCATTCGCCCTATTCAGACTCGCTTTCGCTGCGGCTCCGTCTCATCAACTTAACCTCGCATGGGATCGTAACTCGCCGGTTCATTCTACAAAAGGCACGCTATCACCCATTAACGGGCTTTAACTATTTGTAGGCACACGGTTTCAGGGGCTATTTCACTCCTCTTCCGAGGTTCTTTTCACCTTTCCCTCACGGTACTGGTTCACTATCGGTCACTAGGGAGTATTTAGCCTTGGGAGATGGTCCTCCCGGATTCCGACGGAATTTCTCGTGTTCCGCCGTACTCAGGATACTGATCAGAGTGAATTTGGTTTCGGATACAGGGCTTTTACCTTCTTCGGCAGACCTTTCCAGGTCGCTTCTCCTACCAAAATCATTTATGACTCTATGTGTTCAGTCCTACAACCCCAGAAAGCAAGCTTTCTGGTTTGGGCTATTCCCGTTTCGCTCGCCGCTACTCAGGGAATCGATTTTTCTTTCTCTTCCTGCAGGTACTTAGATGTTTCAGTTCTCTGCGTCTACCTCTACTGACCTATGTATTCAGTCAGCAGTAACATCCTATAAAAGATGCTGGGTTCCCCCATTCGGAAATCTTTGGATCAAAGCTCACTTACAGCTCCCCAAAGCATATCGGCGTTAGTCCCGTCCTTCATCGGCTCCTAGTGCCAAGGCATTCACCGTGCGCCCTTATTAACTTAACCTATGGTTAATCGTTAATTTTCAATACTCATCTTTCGATGAGAACCTTAAAAACTTACTTTTAAAAATTTTCGGTGTGTTTCTGGTTTCTTACTTGAATTACAATTTTTAACTTTATCCAGTTTTCAAAGAACAAGGTGTTACGATTTAAAAGATTGAGAAGATTAGACCTCTCAAAACTAAACAAAGTAAGTACGAATGTGTGGGTTTCCGTTAGTTTCCTTAGAAAGGAGGTGATCCAGCCGCACCTTCCGATACGGCTACCTTGTTACGACTTCACCCCAATTATCTGTCCCACCTTAGGCGGCTGGCTCCCAAAAGGGTTACCTCACCGACTTCGGGTGTTACAAACTCTCGTGGTGTGACGGGCGGTGTGTACAAGACCCGGGAACGTATTCACCGCGGCGTGCTGATCCGCGATTACTAGCGATTCCGGCTTCATGCAGGCGAGTTGCAGCCTGCAATCCGAACTGAGAATGGCTTTAAGAGATTAGCTTGGCCTCGCGACCTCGCGACTCGTTGTACCATCCATTGTAGCACGTGTGTAGCCCAGGTCATAAGGGGCATGATGATTTGACGTCATCCCCACCTTCCTCCGGTTTATCACCGGCAGTCTCACTAGAGTGCCCAACTGAATGCTGGCAACTAATAATAGGGGTTGCGCTCGTTGCGGGACTTAACCCAACATCTCACGACACGAGCTGACGACAACCATGCACCACCTGTCACTTTGTCCCCGAAGGGAAAGTCCTATCTCTAGGATTGTCAAAGGATGTCAAGACCTGGTAAGGTTCTTCGCGTTGCTTCGAATTAAACCACATGCTCCACCGCTTGTGCGGGTCCCCGTCAATTCCTTTGAGTTTCAACCTTGCGGTCGTACTCCCCAGGCGGAGTGCTTAATGCGTTAGCTGCAGCACTGAAGGGCGGAAACCCTCCAACACTTAGCACTCATCGTTTACGGCGTGGACTACCAGGGTATCTAATCCTGTTTGCTCCCCACGCTTTCGAGCCTCAGCGTCAGTTACAGACCAGAGAGTCGCCTTCGCCACTGGTGTTCCTCCACATATCTACGCATTTCACCGCTACACGTGGAATTCCACTCTCCTCTTCTGCACTCAAGTTCTCCAGTTTCCAATGACCCTCCCCGGTTGAGCCGGGGGCTTTCACATCAGACTTAAAGAACCGCCTGCGCTCGCTTTACGCCCAATAAATCCGGACAACGCTTGCCACCTACGTATTACCGCGGCTGCTGGCACGTAGTTAGCCGTGGCTTTCTGGTTAGATACCGTCAGGGGATGAGCAGTTACTCTCATCCTTGTTCTTCTCTAACAACAGAGTTTTACGATCCGAAAACCTTCTTCACTCACGCGGCATTGCTCCGTCAGACTTTCGTCCATTGCGGAAGATTCCCTACTGCTGCCTCCCGTAGGAGTCTGGGCCGTGTCTCAGTCCCAGTGTGGCCGATCACCCTCTCAGGTCGGCTACGTATCATCGCCTTGGTGAGCCATTACCTCACCAACTAGCTAATACGCCGCGGGTCCATCCATAAGCGGTAGCCGAAGCCACCTTTCTTCCATTCGTCAGGAGACGATTAGAAATATGCGGTATTAGCATCCGTTTCCGAATGTTATCCCCCTCTTATGGGCAGGTTACCCACGTGTTACTCACCCGTCCGCCACTCCTTAACTTCGATGGGTGCAAGCACCCGGTGAAGTTAAAGCGTTCGACTTGCATGTATTAGGCATGCCGCCAGCGTTCGTCCTGAGCCAGGATCAAACTCTCATATAAAATGATGCTTGAAGCTCATTATTGAATTGCTAGCGAATAATTATTCACTATTTTGTTACTGTTGACTCAGCACTGCTGAGTCACCCTCACATTTGGTTCGTCTTACTTTGTTTAGTTTTCAAAGGTCTAAAGTTGATTGTTTCGTTTTGACAACTTACTAATAATACCACGTTCGATATCGTCTGTCAACAACTTTTTTAATTTTTGTTTCTCGCTTTACCGGTTTGTTTCAACCTGTCTCAGCGACGTATATAAATATAACAAGGTTTTAGCGTTTCGTCAATCTTTTTCGGTAAATAAAATAAATAAATTTTCAAACCTGAACATTATTTTGAAAAAGCATTCGGAAATACATTATTTTACAAAAAACGCGAACTATTTTTCTTTAATTTTCCATTTGGTTAGATAAGCATATACAGTATAGTGTTTTTTTTATGAATATATTATAAGTCTTTTTAGCAAAAAAAAAGAGGTTTTTTATTAGTATCAATAAAAAACCTCTCTTTATTCTTATTAAGGACTACTTAGCAGTCCAATTTGAATCAATAAAGCTCGCTCTTCCAGATCCTTGTCTGTATCTTGAATAGTGAGTAGCATTCTTTTTATAAAAACCTTGATGGTAATCTTCTGCTGGATAAAAAGGTTCTGCTGGCTGAATTTCAGTTACAATGGGTTGTTTAAAACGACCACTATTTTGTAACGCTTCTTTAGATGCTTCTGCTATTTGTCTTTGTTCTTCATTATGATAAAAAATAACTGGACGATAAGAAGATCCTCTATCTGCGAATTGTCCGCCAGCATCTGTCGGATCTGTTTGTTGCCAATAAATTTCTACTAAGTCTTTATAACTAAACTGATCAGGATCAAAAGTAATTTGAACAGCTTCTGTATGACCTGTTGTTTCGCTACACACTTCTTCATAAGTTGGATTAATAGTGTGACCACCTGTATAACCCGAAATAACTGCTTCAATACCCGTTTGTGTTTCAAAAGGTTTTACCATGCACCAGAAACATCCACCGGCAAATGTTGCTTTTTCGTTTTTATGTTCACTCATTATTGGTTCCCCCTTATATTCCTACTGAACAAAGTATAGCACTCTACTTTACGGGTTTACATTATTTTGATTGGTTTGCTTGTTAATTTGCTTTGCGAATTTCAGTTGTTCCACCCATATATGGAATTAATACTTCTGGAATTTTAACTGAGCCGTCTGCTTGTTGATAGTTTTCTAAGATAGCTGCTATCGTTCTTCCGACAGCTAATCCAGAGCCATTTAGCGTATGGACATATTCTAATTTACCTGTTTCTTCATTACGGTAACGGATTTTTGCTCGTCTAGCTTGGAAAGCTTCAGTATTTGAACAAGAGCTGATTTCACGATATGTTTCTTGAGCAGGAATCCACACTTCTAAATCATACGTTTTAGCAGCTGAGAAGCCCATATCTCCCGTACATAGCGCTAAAACGCGATAAGGCAAATTAAGTTTTTGCAAAACTGCCTCAGCATTATTTGTCATTTTTTCTAATTCATCATAAGATGTTTCTGGCTTACTGAATTTAACCATTTCTACTTTATTGAACTGATGCAAACGAATCAATCCACGAGTATCTCTTCCTGCACTACCAGCTTCTGATCTAAAAGATGGGCTTAATGCAGTAAAATATACTGGAAGTTGCTCTTCTTTTAAAATTTCATTACGGTAATAGTTTGTTAAAGGAACTTCTGCTGTTGGAATCAACGTTAAATCTGTTCCTTCAATTTGGAAGACATCCTCTTTAAATTTAGGAAATTGTCCTGTACCAAACATTGAATCACTGTTAACTAAATACGGCGTCATCATTTCTGTATACCCGTGTTCTTCTGTATGCAAATCTAGCATGAAGTTGTATACAGCTCTTTCTAGTCTAGCACCTAGTCCCTTATAGTAAACAAAACGACTTCCAGAAACTTTAGCTCCTCGTTCAAAATCTAAGATATTTAATTCTTCTGCAACTTCCCAATGCGCTTTTGATTCAAAATCTACTTTTAGCGGTGTTCCCCATTTGCGAATCTCAACATTTGCTTCTTCATCTGCTCCAACTGGAACAGATTCGTGTGGCAAGTTTGGTAGCCCTGTAGCAATATTTTCTATTTTTTCATCAATTACTGCCAATTGTTCATCTAACTCTTTTATTTTTTCTCCAACTTCACGCATTTCTTTAATTTTATCATCTGCATTTGCTTTACTACGTTTTAACGTTGCAATAGCGCCGGATACTTCATTACGGTAACTCTTTAATTCTTCAGTTGTTACTATTAAAGAACGTCTTTCTTTGTCTAATGTAACAAACTCCTCTAATAACTCACTTTTGACTCCTCGTATTTCTAATTTTTTCGCTGTAACATCAAAATCCGTTCTTAATTGTTTAATATCTAGCATCTCATTCTTCCTTTCTTATGGTTATTCCTATTAAATTGTACAAAAAAAGCCATTTCATCCCCTTATTTATGGGACGAAATGGCCTCAACGTTCGCGGTACCACCCAAATTTAGAAGACTGCCTATGAATCCTCTACACTTTACAATCAGATAACGGTCTGGATCCGAAACAATTTTATCAACAAAATTGAGTTCATTGTTTACTTCACGCGATGGATTCAAAAGATTAAACCGTCAATTTTCACCAACCATTGACTCTCTTTGTGTATTTAATACCTTTTACTATTTCGCATTACTAACGTTCGTGTTCATTCAATTGCTTACATTTTACCTTAATCTCTTCCCTTAAGTCAACAAAAAAAGGCTGGAATCTTTCCCCAGCCCTTTGCTATAAAATTAGTAGAAATTTAAGATGAACACATTTTAAAATAAGTTGCTTATAAAATCTTTCATCCAACGTCCTGCTAAAATAAATACATTCGCTTTTTCAACAGTTGAAGCTGCTACAACGGTAACTTCTTCGCCTTTATCGCCATTAACATACCCTAGATCATCGCCTTCACTAATCACTTGGACGGTACCTACTTCAGTACCTTTTTTAATTGGCGCTGTTAAATGGCCTGATTCATTTAACAAATCTTTTTGCAATTGAACAGTTGTCTCAGTATTTGCACTATCCGTATTCGTCGGAACAAGAAGAGAAACGTCAGATTGAATTGCTAGTTTTACAGTATCTTTTTTACCTTTATCAACTTTAGCAGGATCAACATTGTCTAAAGTTTGTCCTTCTTTAAAAACTTGAACCTTGCTCCAGTTTTCAAAAGCCCAATCCATCATTTTATCTGTCTCAACAAAACGTTTACCTAAATCTTTTTGTCCATTCGTTGCATTCATGACAATAGTAATAATTCTCATGCCTTCTTGTTCAGCTGTTCCTGTCATTGAAGCTCCAGCAAAATCAGTCGTACCTGTTTTCAGCCCATCAACGTTTTCACGTTCATGATCTAAACCTGGTAACATCCAGTTGAAGTTTGTCATTTCAATAGCATCTGATGTGCCTTCTCTAAAAGTTTTTTTGCTGATACTAGAAGTTTTTAATACATCTGGGAAATCAGTTATTAAATGTTGTGCGATAATTGCCATTCCTCTTGCAGTCATTGAGTTTTCGCTGTTTTCCGTGCTGCCGGGATAGATATTGCCATTTAAATCAAAATTAGACAAACCTGTTGTATTATAAATTTCATAGTTAGTAATGCCCCATGATTCAACTTTTTCATGCATCATATCGACAAATGCTTTTTCATCACCAGCAATATGTTCAGCAAGTGCAATAGTTGCTCCATTTGCTGAATAAATAGCCATTGCTTGGTAAAGTTCTTCTACTGAATAAGTATCGTCAATGCGTAAAGGAACATTTGATAATTCATAATTTTGGCTGATTTCATGAGCATATTCACTAATCTCTATTTGATCATCCCATGCTAAATCGCCATTTTTAATCGTTTCTAGCAGGATATATTCCGTAATCATTTTGGTCATTGAAGCAATACCTAATTTTTCGTCGCCATTTTGATTCAGTAAAACTTTTCCAGTCGTTGGTTCAATAATAAAAGCTGCTGCTGCTTCTACTTTAGGTTGTTCAATTGTTGCTGCTGATACAGTTGTATCCATGCTAATCAAAGGAGAAAAAGTTCCTAATAATAGCATTGTGACAAATACTGTACTAATTTTCTTGAATTTTTTCATATTTTTTATGTCTCCTCAATTCGTTTGATTTTCAGTTTAATTATTGTTTAATTATTATGCAGTAAATTACTGCGCACTTTTTCTATGTTAGCGAAATAGAACAAAAAAAACAACCCTCTTTTGGTTAAATATAATATAAGACGGTTGTTTTATAACTATTTTATTTAAAGTTCTTTTTCAGCTAACTGTTTTAACGGCAGATGCATCACAAAACGCGTTAATTCTGTATCAGAAGAAGCGTAAATATATCCGCCGTGGAGAGCGACGATACTTTGGGCAATAGCTAATCCCAAACCTGTTCCTCCTGTTTCTTGCGATCTTGATTCTTCTACACGGTAAAAGCGATCGAATAATTGGTTCAATGATTCTTGTGGAATCGGTAATCCGTCGTTATTAACGGATATAATGGCTTCTTTTCCAACTTTTTGGACTTCTATAAAGATTTTCTTTCCATCTTTTCCATATTTTAGCGCATTTGAAATCAAGTTATTAAATACACGAACCAATTTTTCAGTATCAGCTTCCATTTGGATAGACTCATAAGAAGTAACCACTTCAATTTCCATATGCCGTTTTTCGGCTTCTAATTCAAAATCAGCTACTAGTTGCTCTAATAATTGCACCATATCAAATTCAGATAAATTTAAAGGCGTAGTTGTTTGTCGTACTTTTGTATACTCAAATAAATCTTCTACTAAGACCTTCATTTGCTTCGCTTTCGTATATGCAGTATGAGTGTATTTCAATAATTCTTCTTCGCTTTTGTAACGTCTTTCTTCAATCAATCCTAGATAACCGATAATAGAGGTTAACGGAGTTCGGATATCGTGACTTACATTTGTAATCAACTCATCTTTAGATTGCTCTATCCGACGTTCTTCTTCCATTGCCTGAACTGTACTATCTACCAATACATGGATGCTTTCGACTACTTTTTCCATATCACCACCAAAATCTGTTGTAATGCGGTGTTCATAATGGCCTTCCGCAATATAATGCAACTCACTAATAATATGATTTAGTTGCATTTGCTTGTAGCGTCTTTTCAAGCGCCAATTAATCGTTGCTACTGCAACCACAGTTAAAAAAATAATAAAAAAAGGTGTCAGCGAAATAATTTGGTTGCCACGAACACTAATAATAGCATCGCCAATAAACCAAAATCCTTTAATAAGCTCAGGAGAGTCAATCAGCATACGATTAAAAATAACAAAAGCTGCATAGTACAAAATCAAAATTAGTCCAATAGTAATAAATCCTTCAATGATCAACTTACTTTTTTCTTTTCTTGTCAGTTTCAACTAATCTAGTCAACTCCTAATAATAAATGTTTTTGGCAGATTCTACCGATCTCCAATTTTATATCCTACTCCCCAAACTGTTTGAATTACTTTTTCTCCACCCGTAGCTTCTTCAATCTTGTCTCTTAAATGACTAACGTGAACCATCACTGTTTTAGCTGAAACAAGACTTTCTTGTTGCCATACACGTTCAAATATTTCATCCGCACTAAAAACACGATTGGGGTTACTAGCTAATAAGTACAAAATACCGAATTCTAAAGCTGTCAGCTGGATAAATTCGCCATTAATGGTTCGAACTTCATGCGATTCTTTTTCAATCAATAATGGTCCAACCTCTAATTTGTTTAGTTCTTGCAAGTTAGTTGCGTAATTGCTTCTACGTAGTAAAGACTTGATTCTAGCCATCACTTCTAAAGGATTAAAGGGTTTTGCAACATAATCGTCCGCACCTGTTACTAAGCCTTTAATTTTATCAATATCTGTCGTTTTAGCACTAAGCATCAAAATTGGTAGTTGTAACTCTTTACGAACTTCTTTTACCACTTGAATTCCATCCATATTAGGCATCATCACATCTAACACCATTAAATCGATGTTCTTAATTGTTTTTATTTTTGTTAAAGCTTCTTTTCCGTTATAGGCTTTTTCTACTTCATATCCTTCATTTTGGATATAAATACTCAATAGTTCTACAATCTCTTTATCGTCATCGACTACTAAAATTTTCATATGATTTCCCTCATTTTAGACGTATTTTTTCCGATTTTATTCATCATATCAGAAAATACTAAAGAATTTGTTAAAAAGAAGCTCAATACTGTTCGATATGAACGGTATTGAGCTTCTTTTTCTGATTTTATTTTATTGGACAGAATAATTTGGTGCTTCATTTGTAATTTGCACATCGTGTGGGTGAGATTCACGTAAACCGGCTCCACTCATTTGAATGAATTGTGTTTCTTCACGCAATTGTTCTAAATTGCCTGCTCCAACATATCCCATTCCTGAACGTAATCCACCAAGCATTTGAAAGACGATATCAGAGAGTGCTCCTTTATAAGCAACACGGCCTTCAATACCTTCTGGAACTAGTTTGTTGGCTTCGTTTACTCCACCTTGGAAATAACGATCGCTTGATCCTTTTTCCATAGCAGCCAAACTTCCCATTCCACGATATGTTTTGAAACGACGACCTTGGAAAATTTCAAATTCTCCAGGAGATTCATCTGTTCCAGCTAGCATACTTCCTAGCATAACAGCGTGTCCTCCAGCAGCCAACGCTTTTACAATATCTCCTGAATACTTGATTCCACCATCAGCAATAATTGCACGGCCGTACTCACGAGCAACTGCTGCTGCATCATAAATAGCTGTGATTTGAGGTACACCAACACCAGCAACTACACGTGTTGTACAAATCGATCCAGGACCGATTCCCACTTTCACTACATCCACACCAGCATCATACAATGCTCGAGTTGCTTCGCCTGTTGCGACATTTCCGGCGATTAAAGTAGCTTCAGGAAACTCTTCACGAATTTCTTTAATCTTACGGATAACTCCTGCACTATGACCATGAGCGGTATCAATAACGATGGCATCCGCACCAGAATCAATTAGCGCATGAGCACGTTCAAATGTATCACTCGTTACACCAACTGCTGCTGCAACCAATAAACGTCCATGAGAATCTTTTGCAGCATTTGGGAATTCAAGAATTTTTTCAATGTCTTTAATTGTGATCAATCCGCTTAAGCGTCCATCTTGATCAACGATGGGTAATTTTTCAATTTTATGTTGTTGTAAAATATGTTCTGCTTCTTTCAAAGATGTTCCTGAAGGAGCGGTAACTAAATTTTCTTTTGTCATTACTTCATTGATTTGAATAGAGTAGTCTGCTACAAAGCGCAAATCGCGATTCGTTAAAATTCCAACTAAAATGCGTTCTTCCATAGTATTTACAATGGGCACACCACTAATACGATAGCGACTCATCAATCGTTCTGCTTCTGAAACTGAATGACTAGGGGTTAAAAAGAACGGATCAAGAATAACGCCACTTTCAGAACGTTTTACTTTTCTCACTTCATCAGCTTGTTGTTGTATGGTCATATTTTTATGAATAACACCTAGACCACCCTGACGAGCCATTGCGATTGCCATTCTTGAGTCTGTTACGGTATCCATACTAGCACTCATTATCGGAACATTTAATTTAATATTTTTAGCTAGTTGAACACTTAAATCCACTTCATTTGGCAAAACATGGCTTTCAGCAGGCACTAACAATACATCATCAAAAGTAAATCCTTTTTTCGCAAATTTCGTTTCCCAATTAGACATTACAACCATCCGCTCCCTTTTTTTGATTAATCGCAATCAATCGATTTGTTCAATAATTTTATCTACAAAACTAACAGAGATACCGTGGATAGTCAATAGCAGAAGCTTAAATTGACCATTAAACTTCTTTTTTACCTTAGCCACCCTCATTTAAAGCGCTCTATCATGAAGAATAAATGAGAAAAAAATCTGTTCAACCAAAATAACTTTAGGTGAACAGATCTTTCATTTTTTGCTTGATTATTTTTTAAAATAATCCGCCGCGAATATTTAATTTTCGTTTAGCAAAGTATTTTGCAACAAAGGCTAAAACACCTACCACTATATTGCCGATAGCATTTATTGGTACATTAACCGCAGATGGAATGACCATCATCGAACCTGTCATAACCACCATCAAAGATAACATTCCTATCGTTGAAACGAGAATATAGCGGAACATTCCACCTTTTTTCGGGTTTTTTCTGTCCGGCATGTTTTTTGATATCCAAAGAATCACTAATCCTCCTACAATAAAGTTCAATAGAGTCGTTATTATTCCAAGAGCAGATGCCGTTTCTTCTACATTACTAAATAAACCAGAAAGTCCTGTTATCAAAGAGAACAATCCACCAATCATCAAACCGCCATCTAAAGCAATTTTCCAATTTTCAGAAGGACCTGTTTGAACTTTTTCAGGCTGATCGATTAATTGATTCGCACATTCAGTGACTGTACCATATAACTGACGAGCTGTTTCTCCAGTTTTTTGGCGTTCAACTAATTTTTTAAGCATCTCATTAAAGATATCCTCTTTTTTAGTTTCAGACATGTTTTTTTCAATTAATGTTTTATTCAAGCTCAGCATATATTGTTCATTTTTTTTAGTTAATTTTTGAAACAATACGCTGTTTTCTTCTTTTTTTATTTGTGTTGAACTTACTTGTGTTTCTTCCACGGATCAATTGCCCCTTTCTAGGCCTTACTAAACTGTTTTAATCAATTTTATTTATACATTAAATCTGAATAAAAGGATGTCTCCATCTTTAACAACGTACTCTTTTCCTTCAGAACGCATACGTCCAGCTTCTTTTGCAGCTTGTTCGCTCTTATATTTATCAAAGTCTTCATAAGAAATTGTTTCTGCACGAATAAATCCTCGTTCAAAATCACTATGGATAATTCCGGCTGTTTGAGGAGCCTTCATGCCTTGTCTAAAGGTCCATGCACGAACTTCTTGAACACCAGCTGTGAAATAAGTGCCCAATCCTAAAAGATTGTATGCGGAACGAATTAATTTATCTAAACCAGATTCTTCGATACCTAATTCTTCTAAAAATAATTCTTTTTCTTCATCTTCAAGTTCTGCGATTTCTTCTTCAATTCGCGCACAAATAACATTTACTTCTGCATTTTCTGCTGCTGCGAATCGGCGTACTTGATTAACAAGTTCATCATTTTCAGTATCTGCTACTTGATCTTCAGAAACATTTGCAACATACAAAACTGGTTTTGTTGTTAATAAGAATAAGCTTTTAACAACTTTTTCTTCATCTTCAGTAAATTCGATTGAACGTGCTGATTTGCCTTCTTCTAGAACCGGTTTAATCTTATCTAAAACAGCTAATTCAGCAACAGCTTCTTTATCTTTTGTTCGTGCAACTTTTGCTACCCGCGTATAGCGTTTTTCAACTGACTCTAAATCAGCCAAAACCAATTCCAAATTGATTGTTTCGATATCTGAGATTGGGTCAACTTTTCCTTCCACGTGAATAATATTGTCATCTTCAAAACAACGCACTACATGACAAATTGCGTCTACTTGACGAATATTAGCCAAGAACTTGTTTCCAAGACCCTCACCTTTACTTGCTCCTTTTACGATTCCAGCAATATCTGTAAATTCAAAAGTAGTTGGCACAGTTTTCTTTGGGGAAACTAGCTCTGTTAAACGTGTTAAACGGTAATCAGGAACTTCTACGACTCCCACGTTTGGATCAATTGTTGCAAAAGGGTAATTGGCAGCTTCTGCTCCTGCTTTTGTAATGGCGTTAAATAAAGTTGATTTTCCTACGTTTGGTAAACCTACGATTCCGGCTGTTAATGGCATTTTTAAATTCACTCTTTCTTGTTTAATAGTTTCGTTTTAGTCGTTCTTTTCCGCTGTTTCTAAAACTTTTTTCATTTTCTTTTCAAAATCTCTTCTTGGCATCATGACCATATGGTCGCATTGCGTACACTTGATTCGTATATCCATACCCATTCTAATGATTTGCCAACGGTTTGCCCCACAAGGATGAGGTTTTTTCATTTCAACAATATCATTCAAATCGTAATTTTTTTCCATCGTCAATCTCCCTATA
Source organism: Carnobacterium sp. AT7 (assembly GCF_000171855.1). Classification (NCBI taxonomy): domain Bacteria; kingdom Bacillati; phylum Bacillota; class Bacilli; order Lactobacillales; family Carnobacteriaceae; genus Carnobacterium; species Carnobacterium sp. AT7. The sequence continues at coordinate 26,776 of NZ_ABHH01000023.1, forward strand.
AGCGTTTATTCATCATCAAATTGAATGTTCAGAATGTCTAAAATGCGCGTTAAGTCATCTGTAGAAAGGTACTCAATTTCAATTTTCCCTTTTTGATTCTTTTCATTGATAGACACACTTGTACCAAATTTATCCATCAGTCGTTCTTCACTCTCACGAATATAATAAGGCTTTTTATCATTTTTTGTTGGTTGTTCTGCTTCATCTTTAGGCTGGTTCATTTTATTGACTAATTGTTCTAATTGGCGAACGGTCAAATGATCTCGAACCACTCGTTTAGCTAATTTCGTGATTTGTTTTTTTTCTTTTAATCCCAACAACGTTCTTGCTTGCCCCATTGAAATATCTTCTTTTTGAAGCATTTCCTTAACGGCATCCGGTAATCCCAACAAACGCAAATAATTGGCGATGTACGGTCGGCTTTTTCCTAAACGTGTAGCGACTTCTTCTTGCGTCAGCTTTAGTTTTTTCATCATCATTTCATAAGCTTCTGCTTCTTCAAGAGAGGTTAAATCTTCCCTTTGCAGATTTTCTAAAACAGCGACTTCCATCATTTTTTCTTCATCAAATTCACGAATAATAGCAGGTATCGTTTCTTTTTCGGCTATTTTGGACGCTCTAAAACGGCGTTCTCCAGCTATAATTTCATAGCCTTTAACTTTTGACTCACGAAGAATAATTGGTTGAAAAACACCTGATATTCTAATGGATTCTGCCAATTCATTTAAGGCCGTCTCATCAAACGTTTTTCTCGGTTGATAAGGATTGGGTCTAATATCCGTTAATGGTATTTGTTGAACTTGTTCATTCGCAGCATCAATGTTAGACAATTCAGCATAGTCTCCAAAAAGAGCATCGATTCCTCTTCCTAACCCTTTGCTATTTTTGTTAGCCATTTGCCAGCACTTCCTTTGCTAATTCAAGATAAACCTCTGCTCCTCTAGAACGTGCATCGTAATCAATAATAGATAATCCATGACTTGGTGCTTCAGACAATCGAATATTCCGTGGAATGATGGTCTTATAAACTCTTTCACGGAAGTATTTTTTTACTTCATCAACGACTTCATAGCCTAAATTTGTTCGTGCATCTAACATTGTAAGTAAGACACCTTCAATTTTCAATTCAGGATTAAAGTGTTTTTGAACCAAGCGTACAGTATTCAATAATTGGCTCAATCCTTCTAAAGCGTAATACTCACATTGAACTGGAATTAAAATAGAGTCACTCGCAGTAAAAGCATTGATTGTTAAATGACCTAATGATGGCGGGCAGTCAATCAAAATATAATCATAGTCATCTCTTACTTTTTCTAGAGCTTGTTTTAGCCTAGACTCTCTAGCCATTTGCGACGTTAATTCGATTTCTGCACCTGCTAATTGGATAGTTGCTGGAACGACCCACAAGTTTTCTCTTGAAGAAGGCAACACAACTTCCGTAACAAGGGTTTCGTTGACTAAAATATCGTAAATATCTTTTTCAACATCTGACTTTCGTACGCCTAAACCACTTGTTGCATTTCCTTGTGCATCAATATCAACCAATAAAATTTTCTTTCCAAAATAAGCTAAACAAGCACCTAAGTTGACTGTCGTAGTTGTCTTTCCAACTCCGCCTTTTTGATTTGCGACTGATATAATTCGTGCCATCCTTTTTCCTCCATCTGTCTTTAGTATCCTGTACTAATTTTCTTGACGTTTTTTTACCGACGCCACACAAAAATAGGAGAAAAACTACACTATGCGTATTTTTTCTCCTACGCATTTGTTCAAAATGAATGTTTCATTTATCGCTCTTTATTTATTTATCTTTCTTAATTTCTATTGTAATGCGGTAAACGTCTTCTAACTCTTCTTCTTTTGCTTCTAAGGTCATCCCGGTTTCTTTAATTAGATCAATTGATTTATGAATCGTATTTAAAGCTAATCGAAAATCTTTAGATATTCTTTTTATTCGTTTTTTTGGCTGATCAGAAGCTTTATCTTTCTCAACTTGTTTTAGCTTTACTAAGCGTTCTGTTTCTTTAACCGTTAATTTCTTTTCACGTATCAGCGTTAATAACTCATTTTGTTCTTCAGCAGATAACGCTAATAGACTACGACCATGTCTTTCTGTAACTTCCCTATTCAACAACGCTTGTTTTATAGGCTCTGCTAATTTTAACAACCGTAATTTGTTGGCTATAAAAGATTGGCTTTTTCCAATACGTTGCGCTAATGCTTCTTGCGTCAACTCATTTAAAGCCATTAAACCTTGATAAGCTTCGGCTTCCTCAATAGCTGTCAATTCTTCTCTTTGTAAATTTTCAATTAATGCCACAGAAGCTGTTTCATTATCGGTCATCTCTTGAACGATGGCTGGTACTTCTTGCCATTCTAAAAGCTGCATAGCACGAAAGCGACGTTCTCCCGCAATAATCTCATATTTATCTTCTTCATATTTTCTGAGAATAATAGGTTGAATCAATCCATGGATATGGATCGTACGGGCTAACTCATCTAATTTTTCTTCGTTAAATACTTTTCTTGGTTGAAAACGATTTGGAACAATCTGTTGGACTGCAATTTGTTGCACCTGCTTTGGGCTTTTTAATTCCGTTAACAGAAGCTCCTCTTCATTTTTCTTTTTAGATTTTCCTGAACCAAATAAATCAGACAGCGCCATTCTTTTTCTCTCCCTCAGTCCTTTATGTTCTTTGACTATATTATATCAAAAAAGGTTCTCATTGAGTAGTTGAATCCGAATAGAAACAATCTGATAAGTGCCGGTTTCTACTATAATGGATTCTTATTTGGTGTTCCCGGTTTTCTTGGAAATTTCTTTGGTGTTTCTTTCTTTTTATCAATCAAAACAATATGACGTTCTCCAGCTTCGTGTGGGAGCTCAAAAACAAACTCTTCACGAAATTTACCACCAAGTGTAGCAATCGCTTTTTTACCCTCATCCATTTCTTCTTGGGTATTGCTTGCTTTTAAAGCAATAAAAAGTCCATCTTTTTTAACCAATGGTAAACATAATTCTGCTAAAACACTCATACGAGCAACAGCTCTAGCTGTTACAAAATCAAATGATTCGCGGAATTGTTTGTTTTGTCCAAAAGTTTCAGCTCGGTCATGGTAGAAATGAACACCGTCTAACTCTAACGTTTTAGCTAATAATGTTAAAAATTGAATTCTCTTATTTAATGAATCTACTATAGTTACTTCTAATTGTGGAAAAATAATTTTTAGGGGGATGCTTGGAAACCCAGCACCTGCACCTACATCACATAGGCTTTGGACCCCGTTATTAAAATTCACATATAAACCCGCAGTAATCGAATCATAAAAGTGTTTTAAATAGACTTCTTCTTTCTCGGTGATTGCAGTTAAATTGATTTTTTCATTCCACTCTTGTAATAGTTTAAGGTATTGATCAAATTGTTTCATTTGCTTCTCAGTAACCGTTATTCCCTTGTCCTCAAGGGCATTTTTAAACTCTTCTGGATTCATTAACTCAACTCCTTTTTACTATCGTGAAACACTTCTTTGTTTCACA